>CAXUIA010000236.1:0-4241 GCA_964250835.1 uncultured Acetobacteraceae bacterium
GACCGTGGCGGCGCGCTGGGCGACGAGACGACGGCGCCCGATCCGTCGTCGTCTCGGGCGCGACGGCGGATCGCGGCGGAGGGGGGCTGGTCGGCGTTGGCCACGGGCGGGCGCGCGGTTGATCTTCTTCGTCTCGCGGGGATCTATGGACCTGGGAGGTCGGTGCTGGACGACGTGGCGGCGGGGACGGCGCGTCCGATCCGGGCGCCGGGCCATGCGTTCGGGCGTATCCACCGCACCGACATCGCCGAGGGAACGATGGCGGCGATCGCGACGGCCGATGCGGCGGCAAGCCCGCGCGTGCTCAATTTCAGCGACGACGAACCGGCCGAGAGCGCGGACGTGATCGCGTATGCGGCCGATCTGCTCGGCGTGCCGCGGCCCTTGGAGCGAAGTCTTGCGGAGGCCTGGCCGACGATGAGCGGGATGGCGCGCTCGTTCTGGTCCGACAACCGGCGGGTCAGCAGTGCGGCCACGCAAGCGGCGCTGGGGCGGCGGTGGCGCTATCCGACCTTTCGTGAGGGTCTACGGGCCATCATGGCGCCGGAGTAGCTCCTCGACCGAGACCACCATCACCTCGATGTCGGAGGGGCGTGACAGGCCGTGATCGCCGTCCTTGGTCAGCACGACGCGCACGTCCTCCGCGCGCAGCAGGTTGGCCGCGTCGATCGACACCTGCCATGGCACGTCCGTGTCGCGCTGGCCGTGCAGCAGGCGCACCGGGCAGGTGATGTCGATGGGGCCGTCGAGCAGCAGGTTGCGCCTGCCGTCCTCGATCAGGTCGCGGGTGATCAGCAGCCGTTCGGCGAACCAGGTCTGCACGACGACGCCGCCCTGGCGCATGAGCTGGCGGCGCATGTCGGGGGTGAACTGCGCCCACATGCTCCGCTCGGTGAAGTCGGCGCCGAGTGCGATGGTGACCAGGCCCACGACGTTGGGGCGGGCCAGCGCGATGAGCATGGCGATCCAGCCGCCCATGGAGGAGCCGACCAGCAGCACCGGGCCCTTGGTCACGGCGTCGATGACGGCGAGCGCGTCCTGGCACCAGCGGCCGACCGTGCCGTCCTCGAAACGGCCCTCCGAGCTGCCGTGGCCGGAATATTCGAGCCGGAGATAGGACGTGCCGCGCGCGGCGAGGTAGTAGCCGAGGTGGATGGCTTTCTCGCCCTGCATGTCGCTGCCGAAGCCCGGCAGGAACACTACGGTTGGCGTTTTGCCCTCCGTCATGGTCCAGGCGAGCCTGACGCCGTCGCCCCGATCGATCAGTTTCATGCGCGGTCCTGAGATGGCGGCCCGTGGGCCCGTGTCGTTGTGTCGGCTCAAGTTGGAGCAGAATGGTATAAAGCCCGCTTGATGCACCAGCCTTTTGCCCGATTCCGTCGCGGTCAGACCATCCTGCAAGTCCTGCCGGCGCTCGATCAGGGCGGGGTTGAGCGGGGCGCCATCGAGATCACGCAGGCCGTGGCGTCTGCCGGCGGCGTGGCGTTGGTGGCGAGTGCCGGCGGACGGATGGTGGGCGCGGTCGAGCGGGCCGGCGGGCGGCACTTCACGCTGCCGCTGATGACCAAGGATCCGCTGAGCATCCTGATCAACGCGGGGCGGCTGCGCCGGGTGATCGAACGCGAGCGCGTCGATCTGGTCCATGCCCGGTCACGCGCGCCGGCGTGGTCGGCCTGGCGGGCGGCGCGCCGGGCTGGCGTGCCGTTCGTCACCACCTGGCATGGCGTGTATGCCGAAAATCTACCCGGCAAGCGGCTTTACAATTCGGTGATGGCGCGCGGCGACCGGGTGATTGCGATCAGCGACTATGTGGCCCGGCGGGTGGCGGCTGAGTATGGGGTCGGCGCGGACCGGTTGCGGGTCGTGCATCGCGGCGCCGATCCGGCGCTGTTCGATCCGGCGCGGATCACGGGCGACCGGCTTCACAGGCTCGGTAGTGCGTGGCGCGTTCCGGAGGGCGCGCGGGTGGTGCTGCTGCCTGGCCGGATCACGAGCTGGAAGGGTCAGTCGCTGCTGGTGGAGGCGCTGGGGCTGCTGGGCAGCCGGGATGTGGTCGCGGTGTTCGTGGGCGATGCCGGGCGGCGCGGGGAACGGCTGGTCAGGGCGCTGTGCGCGCGGGGCGACGCGCTGGGCTTGAGCGATCGTCTGCGCTTCGTGGGGCACTGCTCGGACATGCCGGCGGCCTACGCGCTCGCCGACCTCGTGGTCGCGCCCTCGCTTCGGCCCGAGCCGTTCGGGCGGGTGGTCGTGGAGGCGCAGGCGATGCGCCGGCTGGTGATTGTGGCCGACGCGGGGGGCGCGATCGAGACGGTGGAGCATGGGGTAAGCGGCTGGCGGGTGCCGCAGGGCGATGCGGCGGCACTTGCGCATGCGATCGGGGTTGGGCTCGACCTGCCGCCCGAGACGCTGGCGGCGTTCGGCGAGAACGCGCGCGCGGCCGTGCTGGAGCGGTTCAGCACGGCGCGGATGCAGGAGGCGACGCTGGCGGTGTATGACGAGCTGCTCGGCTCGTCCGCCGATGCGGACCGCGTGCGGGCGCCGAGCGAGAACATGCTCGTCCTCTGAGCAGCGCTGCTTGATTGGTGGGCGTCGGGCGAGGATGGTGGTTGGCCGGTGTAGCGGCGGCGCACTTGCGCCCGTTGCTCCGGATCGGAAACATCCAGAGGAGAGTACGATCGCCAGACCACCGCAGCAGGGATCCCCGACACGCGACGGTCCGCGGGTCAATGAAGAGATACGCACCCCCCAGGTTCGCCTGATCGACGAACTGGGCGAGATGCAGGGCGTGATGACAGCCCGCGACGCGCTGTTGCGTGCCTTTTCGGTGGGTCTCGACCTGCTCGAAATCAGCCCGAATGCCGAACCGCCGGTCGTCAAGATACTCGATTACGGCAAGTTCAAGTATGAGCAGCAAAAGAAGAAGAATGAGGCTCGCAAGAAACAAAAGGTCATCGAGATCAAGGAAGTCAAGGTACGTCCCAATATCGATGAGAACGACTATCAGGTGAAGCTGCGGGCGATGCGGTCGTTCATCGAGGAAGGCGACAAGGTCAAGGTGACGCTGCGGTTTCGCGGGCGCGAGATGGCGCACCAGGATCTGGGCGTGAAGGTGCTTGAGCGCATACGCACCGACATGGACGAGCGCACCAAGGTCGAGCAGATGCCGCGGATGGAGAATCGGCAGATGATCATGGTCCTGTCTCCGCGCTGAGGTTCGTCACGATGTTGACCGCAATGCCGACATGTTTGCGGGGCTGAGTAGGCCTCACAGGCAGGAGGATAGCATGCGTCTTCACCGTTTGGCGGCTGTTTTGATCGGGATGGCAGTGGCGACGCCGTCGCTCGCCCAGGTGATCAGTGATCCCAACGCGGCGGCGGCCGTGCAGAGCGCGCATCGCGCCGCCCACGCCGCGCGGGAACAAGCCCTGGCTTCGCGGCATGACCGTTTCGTGGAACGGGAGGCGGAGGCTGCGGGGGATTACCGCACGGCGGACGCGGCGCGGCGTGCGGCGCGTTTTCACGCCTATCAGGCGCATCGCGCGGCGCATGTCGCGGGATATGAGCGGCACGTCGCGGGGGCGGAGATCTCGGCAGATCGGGGTTACTGACCGGGAGGCTAGGAAGGGTTCCGTCGTGCGGTTGCATGACGGGGCCCGCGCATCGAGTGCCGGCCATAAACCACGAATTTAGATTTCGCACGCAGACTGCGACGCGACGGGGTCAGCGGAGCGGGCGTGTGAAGCAACAGTCAGGCGCATTGAGTGCGGACATGCACTCCGATCTCAACACACCGGAACGCGTTGTGGAGCTGGCAAGCCGGGCGGCCGAGCTTGCCGCATCGAAGTCGTCGGCCATCAAGTCGATTACCAACCAGACACGCATGCTGGCTCTGAACGCCACCATCGAGGCGGCGCGGGCCGGCGACATGGGACGCGGCTTCGGCGTGGTGGCGGCGGAGGTGAAAACGGTCAGCGCTGAGATCGCCCGGTTGGCCTCCGCGATGGAGACGGAACTCAAGCAGGCGCTCGATGAAGTCAGCGCGGTCGGAAAGCGTATGGCGGAGGACGTGCGCGGCCAGCGCATGATCGACCTCTGCCTGAACGCGATCGAGATCATCGACCGCAATCTCTATGAGCGGACCTGCGATGTACGCTGGTGGGCGACGGACGCGGCTGTGGTGGCGGCGGTTGGTGGCGCCGAGCGCGACCGCGGGGAGGCTCAGCGCCGGCTCGGTGTCATCC
>CAXUIA010000237.1:0-4195 GCA_964250835.1 uncultured Acetobacteraceae bacterium
ATCGACAAGCCGACGAACCAGCGGAACAGCAAGTTGTAGTCCAGTTGCTTCATCAACTGCCGTTCGGACCCGATGGAGTGGAACGCCTGTAGCAACAACGCCGCAGCAGCTTCTCCGGCGCGATGCCGGGCCGCCCAACACGCGCATACAGCGCGTCGAACTCCGGCGGGAGCACGTCGAGCGCCTCGTCCACCACGGCACGGATCAGCCGCAGTGGATGGTCGGACGGCACTCGGGCTTCGCACCTCATATAGCTGAACAAAGCGCCTGTCTGCTCGTCGCCGCCCCGCATCGCCGTTCTCCGCTGCCAATGCAGCGAATCACGATCGGCGACTGCTGACGAGAAGTTTTCAGCAGCCTGTTAAAGCGAGACGGGTTCAGATCTGTTGCCCGACTGCGTTGACACCCAGCCCTTACTCAAGGAGCCTTCCGACGACGAGGGCCAGACGCTCGAGACGCGCGCTTTGCCTGATACGACCCGACCGCTCCAGCTCGGCAAGACCGTGGAGCGCTGCCCAAAACGTCTCGGTCGCGACTTCGACATCGGTGCCTGACGGCGTGACTACGGCGGCCAGCGCCGAAAAGGCAGCCCTTAGTTCCGATCTGCTGTCGGCTTCTGCAAAGCGTATGCTGGTCGGCAGAGTGAACATCGCTTCATAGAGGGCGGGAGACCTCCGGGCGAAGGCAAGATAGGTCATAGCGACGTTCTCCGGCGCTCTACGACCGTTGGTCGGTTTGCACGCTGCCTTCCGAAGCGCCGTCGTGATTTCCCGAAAGCCCTCCATGGCAACCGCCGCCACAATCGCATCCCTGCTCTGAAAGTGCGAATAGAGGACCGGCTGACTATACTCGATCTCTTCCGCCAAGCGGCGGATCGTGACGGCGCTCCACCCCTCGCGTTCGGCGATTGAGCGTGCCGCTGCGATGATGCGGTGCTCGCGTTCCGCCCGATGCCTGCCCTTACGTTCGGCGATACTCAACCGTCAATCTCCCAGCGTGGAAGGGGAACGCGCCGAGGCTACACAGGGCTTGAAAGACTAGCAACGCTAGGTTATGTGCCTTCCACGGTGGAGGGGCAAATGCAGTGGTTTGCAACTGGGATCGCGATGCTGTTGGCGCTCGCGATCATCGCGATCGGTGCTTGGTATGTGACGAGTCCGAGGACTGCAACACGTGGCTTCGGCCTGCGAATGCCGGAAGTGGGCATGAACATCGTTTGGTGGCTTCGTCTTAAGGGGGTGCGCGACATCGTCTCGGGGTTGGCCGTGCTGGCCTTCATGGCATGGGGCGGCACCCGGGCGGTCGGCATCATCCTGCTGGTCGAGGCACTTACACCAGTCGGCGATATGCTCCTGGTTCTCGCTGCGAAGGGCGCTGCCAGGAGCGCCTTCGGCATTCATGGCGTCACGGCGGTGCTGATGATCCTGGCGGCGATCCCCCGGGTAATGGACGTGCCCTGAGATGCTGAATGCTATCTTGATCTGGACCCTCGTCGTTGGCTTCTTTGGTGCAGGCCTGTTCAACCTGATGGGGACGCAAGCGACGCAAAGCGACTTTGTCCGATGGGGCTATCCTCGATGGTGGTGCCATGTGACCGGCGCTCTCGAAATCGTAAGCGCCGCCATGATCGCGCTTTCTTCCAGTCGCGAAGCCGGCTTGATGTTTGGTGCAGCGATCATTGCAGTAGCCGTTTTGACCGTTGTGCGTCACCGTGGATTTGTGCATCTCGTGCCGCTCAGCGTCTTCGTCGCCTTGCTTGCGCTGGCGGAAGTCTCGTTGTGAGGACCGAACTAGGCGGGCGGCTTACGACACTGCTGCGACGAGTCAGTCTGAGGCGCTATCGGCAGTGACTGTCTCAAGCTCGCCATTGCTTCCCGGAATGTCGAGGACGATCTCGTTCGAGAGCCATCGCCCGCGAGCAGGCGGTCGCCCCGGCGCTTCCACAGAGCCCTAGAAACGCTTACTCCCCTTGATCTGCGCCGCAAGCAACGCCGCATGGGGCAGCGTTGGAGTGCTGGTCAGCAAAAAGCGCACGAACACCGGGAGCGATTTGCCGGAAACGTCGACGTGGCGCTCGATACGCTCGCCATGCCGGGTCATCCAGTCGAGCCGCCGAGGCAGGGCTGCTTCAAGCCGGTTGGCGTCCTCCGGCTACAAGTGCGAGGCCAGCGCTGCTTCAACGACCAGTGCCTGCGGCGAGCGTTTGGGCGCGGCGCAATCGGCAAGCTTGACGGCCAGATCGGGTGCAGACGAACGGTGGGCTTACTCCGCACCGCCTACTTCTTCTCGAACGAGGCAGCAACGTAGTCGATGAATACTCTAACCGAGGGTCGCAGCCCGTGCGCGGTCGGAAAGACGAGATGGAGCGTCACGTCTTCTGAGTGCCACTCCGGCAGCACGCGAGCTAGTCGCGCTTCGGCGAGAGGCTGCTGTGCCGCCTCGGCTGGCACCAGCGCAACGCCCCTGCCCGCGCAGGCCGCCTCGATCAGGACTTCGAACTCACTCGTCCAGAGTATCGGATCGAACATGATCGTTCGTAAGGCTCCTTCTGGGCCCTGCACTGTCCACGTCTGCCGCTCCGGTTGTTCTTGAAAGCTGAGGAACGGCAGCTTGGTCATGCCTGCCGGGTCGGTCGGAATGGGATGGAAGACGACGAAGCCCGGACTGGCGACGAAGATCAGCCGGCTGGCTCCCAGCCTGCGCATGGTCAAAGACTCGTCCTGAAGTTGGACACGAGCGCGGATCGCGACGTCTATCGTTTCCTGAATGAGGTCCACGGCGCGGTTGGTCGCCTGGAGCTGGACGCGCACCTTGGGGTAGCGTGCGAGGAACTCCGGTATGATGCGCGGCATGACCCGGTCGGAGCGGTGAACCGTGACAGCGCGGTCTGCGCACTCCAGTTCATCGAGCGCCGCCTTGCAACGGGCGTGATAGTCAAAGCCCACCTCGGTCAGTCGCACTCTTCTGGTCGACCGCTCCAGCAGGCGAACCCCCAGCCGTGCCTCCAGCCGCTCGACTTGGCGGCTGATGCTCGACTTAGGACGGTTGAGTGCGCGCGCGGCGGCGGAGAAGCCGTTGTGCTCCACGACAGCCGAGAAACAAAGAATGTCGTTCAGGTCTTGCATCGACAGACGTCGGCTCCCCAGGCAGGCATTGTCCACGGTATGCCATCCAACAGCAAGCGACTGGACCGCCCATGAAACAGTCCGTCGGCCGACGAGTGGCTTTTGGTCACTGAAGCGGGCCTTAACCAAGCAGGCGCGGGCTCGGATCGTCGCGGCGTTGCCGGCAATCGATGAGAGCCGCCACGGGGTCGATGGCCAGGGTGTGGCGAATACCTTGCCCGCCAACGCCCACGCGGGTTCTGACGCATCACATCCCCCACGGCACCGCCCAGTTCTACCCGGTTTAGATTCCGACTACAAAGTGCCAGCGGCCTCCAAACGCCTCGTGAGCGTGAGCAATAGAGAACGCAGGGCAAGCGCCTTCTGCGCCTCCATCCGAGCGTATGGATCATCGCGGCCTGTGTCGAATGCGGGCGTGTTGATCAGGCTATTGAGAAGTTTGGCGAGCGTTTTGTCACTGAAGCATCGCGAACGAGGCTCGGGCGCGATTGGCCTGGTCAGCCCCGTGGCAGGACTTGCGTCGACAAGGTCCTCTTGCAAAGCAATTGCGAAGGGTTGTGACGGGATTTACAATGAATCAACGAGGACAATGTCCGTATCGTCGAGCGCTTCGACCCGCAATGCCGGTTCATCTAGGACCCCGACCCCGTCGCGCGCTCCAATCACCACGCCATTGAGGCTGAACCGGCCGCTTGCCGCCACTAGATAAGCCTTGCGCCCTTCCGTAAGCGCATAGGCGGCGCGATCGCCCGCGCGCAGCGTCGCCCCGAGCACACGGGCATCTGCACGGATCAGCAGGGCATCAGCGTCCTCAGGATAACCACTCGCGAGCACCACAAACCGACCGGCGCGATCGGCCCTCGGGAAGGCGTTGGTGCTCCAACGCGGTTCGCCACCGGCTTGCCGAGGGTGTATCCATATCTGGAAGATCTTGGTCCGCTGATCCGGCGCGCTCACCTCCTCATGCGCGATCCCCGTTCCGGCGCTCATCACCTGCACGTCGCCCGCCATAGTTCTGCCAGCGTTGCCCAGGCTATCGCGATGCGAGACATAGCCCTCGCGCACATAGG
>CAXUIA010000238.1:0-4166 GCA_964250835.1 uncultured Acetobacteraceae bacterium
CATTGGAGCGCGCGCCCGCCCGTCCTGTGACCCACCACAGTGGATCGCTCCCGGCCCGCACAACACCGCCCGTTTCCACGTCGGTGAACCATGCGCGTTCGAGATAGTGCGACACCAGCGCCTGATGCCCGGTCTCATCCGTCGCCTGCCAGATCGCAACGGCCTTCGTCGGAAAGCACCGGTTGCTGAACGTGACCACGACGGGCGCACCTGGGCGCAGAACCCGGTTCAGCTCTCGGAACACCGCCACCGGCCGCTGAAGATACTGCACGCCCACGCAGACGCAGGCGCCATCCACCGACGCCGTGTCGAGCGGCAGGACCGGGTTCTCATTCAGGTCCTGGACGAAAAAGCGATCGAGCCGGGGGTTTGCCCGCAACTCCGCCGCGTTCATCCCATGCCCGATCACGGCACCGTAGCGCACCTCCTTCGGAAGGTGACTGACCCAGCTGCTCATCAGGTCGAGAACGGTCCCGCCACTCGGCAGCACGCGCCGATAAAGCCCCGTGACCGCCGCGATGGCGCCATCATCGATGTGCGTCACCAATCGCGGCTCCGCATAGAAAGCGAGATCGGACGATTGGTCCGGCTTCTCGAACGCGCGCGGGTGAAGGCCGGCAATAGTCTCCAATGGCATCAAGCACCTCTCAATCGGGCGGAGCTCTGCCCCGAGCCCCCTTGTCCCTCGCACGCTGTCGCGTGATGGGGCTGGCAGCCCCAGACCCCATGTGTCGGCCACTCAGCGGATCGCTACCCCATGCCCACCTTCTTCACCGCCGACACCCATTTCGGCCACGGCGGCGCACGCGCCCTCTACCGGCGGCCTTTCCCGACGACGGCCGACGCCGATCGCGCCATGGTTGAACGCTGGAACGCTCTCGTCGCCGAGGACGACGTCGTCTGGCATCTCGGCGATGTCGCCGTCGGCCCCAAGCCCGACCATGTCGGCGTCATCCTCGCCTCGCTCAAAGGCCGCAAGCACCTCGTCCGCGGCAACAACGACCCCGACGCAGTCTGCGCCCTGCCGCACTGGTCGTCCGTCCATGACCTCGCCCGCATCGAGATCGACGGCCAACGCCTCACCCTCTGCCACTACGCGCTCAGGACCTGGCCCGACCAACAACGCCGCGCACTGAACCTGCACGGCCACAGTCACGGCCGCCTCAAGCCCTTGCTTCGGCAATACGACGTCGGCGTCGACGCACACGACTTTCGCCCAGTCACGGTCGCCGAGCTTCTCGCGTGATTCCGCTAAAGCGAGCACCGGGCCGCTAAAGCGAGCACCGGCCCACTGGTGCGAGCACCGGCCCGGAGGACGCACCCCCGGACCGGCACAGCTACCGGCTCAGGACCGTCGTGCCCTCAGTGCGCACCGCGTCGAGCTTCGTCACGTCCAGCCCGAGCGCGCTCAGGATCGTGGGCGCGATCTGCGTCGTGGACGTCAGCTGCTCGGCGATGACCGGCTTGATGTCCGGCGCCGAGACCAGCAGCGCCACGTTCCGGTCATCGTCCGAAAACCCGCCATGCTCGGCGAGCTTCGTGCCGCCGGTGCAGATCGTGCCGTGATCGGTCACCGCGATGAAGTCCGGCACGCGGGTGTTGTTGAACGGATCGCCATAGAGTGGCGTCAGTGACGCCCGATCGAGCAGCTGCGAAATATGCAGCACGCCAGCGTTGGCCTTCAGATAAGCCTCCGCCGCCGCATACTCGGTCTTCTCCAAGTCCGGCTCCAGCCAGACCAATCCTTCGTCATCGCAAATTTCGAAACCGTGGCTCCCGAACCCTGGCGTCTTCTGGAACGGCGCGTCGCTGATCGCCACCCGGTCGTGCACGTCGATCGGCGACTGCCCATGCTTGGCGCTGACGATGATCAGCGTCGACGTATCAAGTCCCTCCGCCACCAGCGCCTGCCGGAACCGGCCGAGCGCGTTGTCGACGAATTGCAGCTGCTGTGTCAGTGCGTTCCCAGGCGTCGCGTTGCTGTCCAGATAGCCGCCCGTCAGCGTCGGCGTCCTGAAGTCGGCATTCCCCGCCTTTGCCAGCTTCTGTCCAACACTGACCGCCTGGAAATTCATGCCGAAGATCGCCGGTGCCGAGGCCAGCTTGACCGTCCCGGTGCTGTTGTAGCCATCAATCCAGTTCAGCACCGCGCGCACCTTGATGCTGTCGTAGGTGCGCACGCCCTTGTAGCTGGTCGTGTAGTCGTCACCGGTCTTCGCACCGAGGTCGAGCGAGTCCTGCGAATTGATCTCGGGCGCGAACAGCTCGTCGAGCCCCTTGCCCGACGGCCCGCTCAGGTTCTCGTAAGCGGGGTGCTTGTCCGACCACGCGGTGTACAGCCCAGCCGCCTTCGCAACTTCGAAGATCGTGTTGGTTCGCACATACTGATGCGGAAACACCGGAACGCACTGTCCCTTGACGACGTGCCGCTGCATGTTGTCGGGATCGAGCTGGGTCAGAACCTGGCCGAGTGTCCCGCCGCCGGTCAGATCGGACACCAGTGCGGTCGCAAAATTGTAGCCGCGGTCCAGCTCCTCAAAATTGGTGACCTCCGTCCCCGATCCACCCGTGCAGCCCGGATCGGCAAGTCCCTGGCTCTTGTAGAAATTGACCGACGGGTATTCCAGCCGATCGTAGCTGTCGTCGTAGAACAGGCCGCCGTTCTTCGGCGACGCACCGGTCACTTGGGCGAGCATCCCGGGATACGAGTCTGACGGCGCCGTCGTGAACGCGTTCGGATAGACCACGCCGTGCGCGGCGAGCTTGGCGAAATTGCTCAGCGGGTGGCTCTGAATCCAGTTCGTCAGATCAATTGCGTGCATGCCGTCCACACTGATCAGCAGCACGTGCTTGTAGTTCGGGCCGACCGCCGGGGCGGCGATCGCCTCTCTCATCCCGGCGGTCGCCACCACCGCACATGTGCAAAGCAGCATTCGTCGCAAAGAGCGCATCGTATGGTTCCCCCTTTTTGGTTGCCATCCGAAACTACAGGGCAGTGACGGGCCTGACGACCCGTCCGCCATTACGATGTCATGACGTTACGGTAGCGCGTGTTGCTCCGGCTCCGTTTTAGCCGTCCAGCTCCTTCGCACTCGCCACGATCCGCGACACCATCCCGTAATCGATCGCCTCTTCCGCCCCCATCCAGTAGTTGCGGTCGGTATCCTTCGCGATCTTCTCGTATGTCTGCCCCGTTTCACGCGCAAACAGGCGATTGAGCCGCTCGCGCATCTTGATGATCTCGCGCGCCTCGATGTCGATATCGACCGCCGGCCCGCGCACTCCGCCCATCGGCTGGTGCAGCAGGAACCGCGTGTTGGGCAGGCAGAAGCGCCGCTCCTTCTTGCCGGCGACAAAGATCAGCGCCCCGGCGCTCGCGACCCAGCCCGTCCCGATCATCCGAACCGGCGCGATCGCATCGACGAAGCGGATCATGTCGTGGATCGTGTCGCCGCTTTCCACATGCCCGCCCGGCGAGTTGACATACACATCGATCGGCTTGTCGGACGCGCCCGCCAGTGCCAGCAACCGCCCCGTCACGTCACGCGCGACCTTGTCGTTGATCGCGCCAAAGATCAGCACCTTGCGCTGATCAAACAGCCGCGTCTCGAGCTCGTTGATCGGCGAGTTCAGCGTCCGGTTGCTGTCCGGCTCGCTCTTCTCCGGACCGATCGGCTCCGGCACGTCCGGACCGTCGGGCGCCTCCGGCACATCCGGATCCTCGTCATCCATGCGCGGCTTCAGCGCCTCACGGGTCATGGCGATCTCCCTCTTCACCTCCCGAATGTAGACCCGGCCGACCGAAAGTCGAGTTCGCGGTTCCGCGCACACGCGGACCAGGGTAGGAGGGCAGGGGATCAACAGGGAGCACCGTCTTTGGGCCGCGCCGTCACAGCGTCCATCCTGCTCGGCCTCCTCGCCGGCTGCGGTCCCGGCCGTGATCCGATCGACACGCCCGTCGCCTGGTGGCACAGCCTGCAGGGCGGCGCCATCGCCGACCAGCGTCCGCCGCCGCCCGGCGTCGACGCCCCTTATCCGCTTATCGGCACCACGCCGTCAGCGCCGCCAAAGACCACGTCCGCTCCCGTGCGCGACGCCTTGACCGCCTCCCTGATCGACCAGCAGGGCGCGTCGCACCAGCGCGACACGCACGACCCGATCATCAC
>CAXUIA010000239.1:0-679 GCA_964250835.1 uncultured Acetobacteraceae bacterium
GATCCGGGACGGGGACGGGCGGGTCGGGGCCGTGCAGGTCGGGTGCTGGCTCGCGCGCGGGTTTATGTTCAAGCGCGTTCCAGGATGAAGCGGGCGACGGCCTCGCCGAGCAGGCGGTAGCCGCGGTCATCCATGTGCATGCCGTCGGGGGACAGGCCCTGGATGCCGAGGCCGGTTTGGATGCTCCAGGCGCGCATGGCGTCGTAGCGTGGGAAGACGGGGAGGTCGAACTCGGCGCCGAGCGCGCGGACGCTTGAGAGGAAAGGGGGAAACGACGGCTCCGCTTCGAGCACGGTGCACAGCTGCGGTTCCATCAGGATGAGATCGGCGCCCGCGGCGCGGATCCGGCGGATGCCGTCACGCATGAGGGCTTCGAAGCGGCTCAGGGGAACTCCCTGCGGGCCGTCGTTGCTGCCAGTCTGCCAGATGACGAGGTCGGGGAGGTCGGCAAGTACGTCATCGAGGCGGGTCGCCGTGTTCTCGATAGTTTCGCCCGATATGCCGCGGTTGGAGAGCTTGATCCCGCCGGGGCAACTGGGCGCGAGGAGGTTGGCCATGCGTGCGGGATAGCCGGTGGTGGGCGGGTCGCTGGCGCCATAGCCCTCGGTCGTGGAGGAGCCGAACACCGTGATGCGGAGCGATTGGCTGTGAGCGCGCCGCTCCGCCGTTCGCGGCAGCC
>CAXUIA010000239.1:689-1070 GCA_964250835.1 uncultured Acetobacteraceae bacterium
CGCTTGCGTTGACGGTGATCTGCATCGGCCAGCCTGGGCCGAGCTGATCGAAGGCGAGCTTGGCCACGAGATCAATCAGCGTGCCGACGGTGAAGACCTCGAGTGAGTGGCGGCCGAGCAAAGCAAGCGCGCGTCCGGGGCCGCTTTGGGCCGTACGCCGCGCTACGCCGCTTGAGACCACGAGATAGAAGATCGCGAGCACGTCCAGGAGGCGGAGTGGAGCGAGCGTGGTCTTGCCGGAGTTTTGGAGGGTAAGCGGGGCCAAGTTCTGCAGGTGGTAGCTGGCATAAGGGAACGCCTGGATTGCCGAGAAGGCGAGATATAGCCAGGAGGCGGCGACGAGGGCGCGGACGCGCGGAAGGTCGCCGCCGAACCGGGTGG
>CAXUIA010000239.1:1080-3797 GCA_964250835.1 uncultured Acetobacteraceae bacterium
GCGCCGCGGCCGCACCGAGTGCGAACAGAAACTGCCAGGCAAACGGGTTGAAATACCACCCGTCGGGATCGAGCCAGTTCGGCACGTTGATGTCGGGATCGAGGTTGACGGCGGCCCAGAGAAGTCCGCTTGGAACGAGTGCGGCGGCGACACCGCGTTGCATCAGCGCCCAGATCAACGGGAAGGTGGCGAGCAACGCAATGTAGAGCGGCAGGATGTTGAGGTTGGCGGGAAGTGCCAGCAGGAAGAAGGCACGCCAGAGGTGGCGATAGCCGTGGGCGAGCTCGGGTTCGAGGTAGTCGGGCGAGACCGGGTGATTGATCGACCACGTGCGCAGCAGCACCAGGCTGACGACCAGCAGCGCGAGCTGAAAGATGAAGAGGCGGCCAATCCGACGCGCGACGCGCTCGATGCCGACGCGCCAGCCGGAGGTTGCGAAGACGCGCCCGTAGGCGAGCATGGAGGCAAAGCCTGCGAGGAGGACGAAGATCTCGGCCGCGTCGGCGAAGCCCACATTGCGTATGGTCAGCCGGTTGAGCATGTTTTGTGGGATGTGATCGGCGAACATCATCAGTAGAGCGAGGCCGCGTAGCGCGTCGACGCGATGATCGCGGGCAGGCTTCGCGAGCACGGGTTTGGCCGGTGCGGCGATGGTCACGGCGGGGATCGGCCGGTCGAGCATGGCTGAAACCTAGTTCGGCATCACGGCTGGATTGCGGCGTGTGTGGGTCGGCAGTCTGACGAAGGCAACGGGTCCTGCGCTGATCCGTTGCGGCGCACAAGAGTGAGGATTTGTGACGTGAACGAGCCCCAGGGACCGGACGACGTATTGGCGGCTCGGGTCAGGGCGGCGTTGGCCACGGTGGCTGATCCAGCCGGGGGCGGCGACGTGGTGGCGACCGGCCGTGTCGAGGCGGTGCTGGCGCGTGGAGGGTTGGTTCAGATTACGCTGCAGGCGGCGCGCGAGGAACGTGCGGCGGTGGAGGCGAGCGGGCGGCGTATCGAGCAGTTGGTCTCGGCGATGCAGGGTGTGACGAATGCGACCGTGATCCTGACGTCGCATCGGGCGGCGGCTCCGGCTGCGCCAGCTTCGGCTGCCCCGGGGCGTCCCAAGCTGCTGGCGGATATCAGGCACGTCATCGCGGTCGCGTCCGGGAAAGGAGGCGTCGGTAAGTCGACGGTCGCGGTTAATCTAGCGATCGCATTGCAGCGGTCCGGGCTGCGTGTGGGATTGCTGGACGCGGACATCCACGGGCCGAGCCTGCCGCGTATGCTGGGGCTGGATCAGCGGCCGGAGGTGGTCGGCAAACGGATGACCCCGCTTGTGGCGTGGGGGATCACCTGCATGTCGATGGGGTTCCTGGTGCCGGAACGCCAGGCGATGATCTGGCGCGGCCCGATGGTGATGGGGGCGCTCGAGCAACTGATGGGCGACGTGGACTGGCCGGCGCTGGACGTGATGGTGGTGGACATGCCGCCGGGGACGGGCGACGTGCAGCTCACGATGGCGCAGCGGGTTGATTTGGCTGGTGCGGTGATCGTGTCGACGCCGCAGGATATCGCGCTGGTCGACGCGCGCCGCGGGATCGACATGTTTGGACGGACGAACGTGCCGATCCTGGGGCTGGTGGAGAACATGAGCGTGTTCTGCTGCCCGAACTGCGGACACCGGACGGCGATCTTCGGCGAGGGCGGCGTCGAGCGGGAAGCGGAGCGTCTTGGGGTGACGTTCCTGGGGTCGGTGCCGCTGCTCCCGGCGATCCGCAACGCGAGTGACGTGGGGGCGCCGTTGGAGCCGGGGACCGAGGCCGGTAGGGTGTTTGCGGCAATCGCGGAGACGGTCCGGTCTCAGCTGCGTTAGGCTCGGGTTTCGGGCGTCAGGTCCCGTTGCGTTGGGCGCGTGCCGCGCCTGGTGAAGGCCAGGCGCAATGTTTGACTATCGAAGCGCTGTTTGCAGCTCATGCCACTCGCGTTTGCTGAGGCCGCTGCAGGATTGGTCGACGGCTTCGCCGGCGAGCATGCGCTTGAGCACGGCGCGCATGGTGGCCGACAGTGTGAAGGCGCCGAGGCGGTACTCCTCAAAGGCGGCCGTCGCCAGCGGCACCCAGGCGCGGACCATGTCGAGCATCGGCTCGGCGTAGGCGCGGATCTCATACTGGGCGTGCGGGTCGCCGCGTAGTGCTAGGAAGTTGAGCAGGTTGTGGAGGTCTGTTTTCCAATACCACTGGGTGTAGCTCGACAGGGTCAGCGTAATCCGGGCGAGTTCGCGGGCCAGGTGCGGCTGGGTCTCGTCGACGGTTTGACCCTGTTCGTCCTCGTTGAGGAGGGCGAGATAATGGTCGTAGCAGCGTGTGGCGTCCTCGCGGAGCAAATCGAGCACACGGGCGGCCTCGTCGGGCGCGAGAACCGCGTCGCGGCCTTGGCGATTGCTGGAAGATTGGGCGGCCAGGTGTTCGGGTGCCGGCAGATAGAACTCGCGGTCGAGAACGGAATAGCGGGCGGAGTATTCATTCACGCTCGCCATGCGGTGACGGATCCATTGGCGGGCGACGAAGATCGGAAGTTTCACGTGAAACTTTATCTCGCACATTTCGAAGGGCGTGCTGTGACGGTGGCGCATGAGGTAGCGGATCAGGCCTGTATCCTCTGAAACGCGCTTTGTGCCGCGGCCATAGGATACGCGTGCGGCGGCGACGATGGCGCCATCGTCGCCGCCG
>CAXUIA010000239.1:3807-4166 GCA_964250835.1 uncultured Acetobacteraceae bacterium
AAGCCGTGGTCGAGGACTGGGTGGGCGCGGTAGAGCAGGTCCTCGATCGCTGGAACCGTGGGGCGGAGCGTCGTTGCGGCGTGGGCGCGTGCCTGCTCGATATCTGCGGCTTGCGCTGCGGTGATGCGGTCCATGCTTCCCCCTACCATCGGGGCCAAGATTGACCTATATCCCTCGATGACGGGGCGACCCGCCTATGGTGATAAACAGTTTGTGGAATAAACGTTGTGGACCCGGGGGCAGTGCCCGGCGCCTCCACCAAGCTACCGCCTGCGGGCGGCAGATGGGGGCGAAACAGGCTCGACACGCGTGGTAAAGACAAACCTTTTGCCCGGCATTGTACCGCCGTTATCGGGCTA
>CAXUIA010000240.1:0-2480 GCA_964250835.1 uncultured Acetobacteraceae bacterium
CGGACGGGCGGGAGACCGGCGGCGAGATCGAGCGTATGGTCGGGATCGGTGTAGGGGCCGGACGGATCGTAGACGCGAACGGAAGGCTCGGCCGGATCGGAGAGCACGACCTCGCGGAACGGGACGCGCAGATCCGGGTGGCTTGCGGGTGCGGCGTAGACCTTGCGCGAGCCGGCGACGGGGCCGGTGGTGACCTGGTTCGGCTGGCGGGCGATGGCGGCGACGTTCGTGTCCATAGTTCTGCCCCTGCTCGTTGTGGCAGATCCGGCGGCCGGCAAAATGACGGGCTTGGTGATCGCGATCCCCGTCCCTTCGCCGGCATGACCCGGATCAGGTTCAAAGGGTTCGGCTTGTGCCGTCTCAGCCCCAGTGGGACGCCCCTCGGACAGCTCGACATTCGCAGACTGAGTGCAGGGACGTCAACGCGGCTGCAATCACGTCATCGCGGGTTTGTTGCTTTTGGCTCGGTCATGATCCTGACCTCTTGCAGCCATCCGGATGACTGTGTTTTCGCTTCGGGCGGACTGATCGACCCTGATGCGCCGGTTCGGACCAGCGTTCGCGTCGTGGTGAACGCGTCGCCTGCTCGGGTCTGGAAGACATTGACCGACATCGCACACTGGCCGACTGGGACCGGGAGGTGCTGCGGACGGCGATTGGTAGGCCTGCAGCGGCTGGCGTCTCGTTCCGATGGAGCGTGTCGGGCGGAACGATCTCGTCACACATCATGTTGTTCGAGCCCGGCCGCAAGCTCGCCTGGGTCGGGCGATATTTCATCTTCAGGGCAATCCATGTCTGGAGGCTCGACGCGCTCCCGGGCGGAGCTACCGTCGTGACGACGACAGAGTCGCTGAGCGGGTGGCCGGTTGCGTGGTTCATCTCCTCGGGCGAGCTCGGAGAGATTGATCGGCGCTGGCTGCTCGCCCTGAAAAACCAGGCCGAAGGGTGAGGAGCGCTGGTCTTTACGCGGAGAACATCGCAGAGTCGGACGATGACATCTGCAGAGAAGATCGCGCGGCTGCGCGAGGACATGAAAGCGGGCGCGCTCGACGGAGTGCTGGTGCCGCGGGCGGACGAGCATCTCGGCGAGAACGTGCCCGCGTGCGCGGAGCGGCTCGCGTGGCTGACCGGCTTTGACGGCAGTGCCGGACTGGCGATCGTGCTGGGAGATCGGGCGGCGGTATTTTCGGACGGACGATACGTGTTGCAACTGGAGCAGCAGACGGATGCGACGGTCTGGGACCGGCTGCATCTCGGCGAGACCCCGCCGCCGGAGTGGCTGCGGGCGCGGGCTGGCGAGGCGGGCCGCGCGTTGCGCATTGGCTACGATCCCAGGGTGTTGGCACAGGGTGAAGTTGACCGATTTGCGGGCGCGACGGTCGAGATGGTCGCGCTCGACGGAAATCCGGTCGATCGGATCTGGGTGGACCGCCCTGCCCCGCCGAGCGCGCCGGTCCGGCCGCATCCGGAGTGTTTCAGCGGATTGGCAAGCGGAGAGAAGCGGGCGGAGCTCGCCGCGTCCCTGCGGCGAGAGGCTGTGCAGACGGCAGTCCTGACCGATCCTCGGTCGATCGCCTGGCTGCTGAACATACGCGGCGGCGACCTGCCGACGGTGCCGGTGGCACTCGGCTTCGCACTGCTGCACGACGATGAGCGGGTTGATCTGTTTATCGATCCGGACAAGTTGGACTCTGACGCCCGGGTTTGGCTCGGCAACACGGTGACGGTCGCACCGGTGAACGCGCTGCCGGGCGCTCTGGCTGGATTGGGGGGCCGCCGGGTTCGGGTCGATCCACAAGGAAGCCCCGCATGGTTCGGGCAGCGCCTGCAGGCCGCGGGAGCCGAAATAGTGGCGGGCTCGGACCCGTGCAGCGAGCCGAGGTCGCGCAAGAATATGACGGAGCGGGATGGGATGCGGGCCGCGCACCGGCGTGACGGCGTCGCGGTGTGCCGGTTCCTGCACTGGCTCAGCGGCAGGGTGGGCATGGAGACCGAACTCTCGGCGTCGGCACGGTTGCATGCGTTTCGGGCGGAGCAGCCGATGTTCCGCGGGGACAGTTTTCCGGCGATCTCCGGCGCCGGTGAACACGGCGCGGTGATCCATTACCGGGTGACGCCGGCGACCGACCGGGTGATCGGGATGCGTGAGCTCTATCTGATCGACAGCGGTGGTCAGTACGATGACGGAACGACAGACATCACGCGTACTGTTTGGACGGGTGGTGGCGCTGTGCCGCCGACATGGATGGATCAGTTCACGCGCGTGCTGAAGGGGATGATCGCGCTGTGCACGGCGTCTTTTCCGGAAGGTGTAACGGGGCATCGGCTTGACGCGCTGGCGCGCGATTCTCTTTGGCGCGCTGGCCTGGACTACGACCACGGCACAGGACATGGCGTGGGGAGCGTGCTGTCGGTGCATGAAGGGCCGGTGAACATTTCAGCGACATACAGACCGGTTCCAATCCGGGAGGGTATGGTGG
>CAXUIA010000240.1:2490-4164 GCA_964250835.1 uncultured Acetobacteraceae bacterium
GTATACGGATCGAAAATCTCCTTCTGGTTGGTCGCGCGGAATTCGTCTTCTCCACGCGTCAGTTTCTCAACTTCGAGACGCTGACCCTGGCGCCGGTTGATCGCTCGTGTATTGACACCTCGCTGTTAGATAGGGACGAGCGGCGCTGGCTTGATGGCTATCATGCGCGCGTCTTCAGCGAAATCGGACCTTTGCTGGACGGCGAAGTCCGCAACTGGCTCGCACGCGCGTGCGAGCCAGTTGGTGACGTCACGTGTGGATGAAGTTGATCTTCTGATGCGAGGATGAGATTGACTGGGCGAGATGGTCCATCAAGGAAGCCGCGGCCGGGATGACGGTCGCGGGTGCGTGGGCGACAGGAGCGGCGGCGCCGAAGTTCGAGAGCATGGAAGGCTCAGCGGCAACTTTGGCGACCAAGGAAGCGAAGTTTGGCGCGGGCAAGGCGGCGATCGAGTTGCCGTAGACGTCCATGCCGTGGATGGTGAGCAGATTGTTGGTGAAGTCAGCACCAAGCTTGGCTGCAGCCTGGAAGAACCGCCCTTCAAAGAGGGCGGGGACGAGCGCCTTGTAGTCGGAGACGATGTTGTTGGTCAGCACGTCCTGGCTAGGAGACCCGAGCATGACGAGCTGACCGTAATGATCTTGGTGGCCGCCAGCAGAGATCACGGCGCTTTCAGTGCCGTCGGTGGACCAGTTGGCGAACGCATCGCCATGCTCGACGTAACTGATGAAGTTGGATGCCGGAGCAGCGGGCGCATGATAGCCGGGAATGCCGGAGCCGGCGAACGATGCGCCGGCGAGGCCGGTCTGAGAGGCAGCGTATTCGGCGAGCGTTCCGCCGAGTGAATGGCCAGAGATGTAGATGTGCGACTTGGGCACGCCCATGGCGGCAGCCTGCTTCTCGACGGACTTGACGAAGGCCACCGCGTCCTGGAAGGCAGGAATTGCGGCCGCGGTCTGGCCGCTCATCAATTCGACATCGGCAAGTTGCTGTTGTGCGGACTGGGTACCCTGAAAGGCAATAATGATGTTGCCGTTGTAGTCTGAGAATGCAGCAGCCGTGCAGCCATTGGGCGTGGCAACCTGAAGAGGGGCTCCATCGGCACCGTTCATTTCGGCCAAGTTATAAGCAGTGGTGATTGGACCCCAAAATGTGGCGTTGGAGGCGTCTTCCAGAAGATCGATAGTGGGTGCAGACATTAATCATTTCTCCGTGAGAGTGCTGCGCGGCACCCGAAATTTTGCAAATGCGTATTGACGGAGTGTGAATAGGAGCGGATGCAGACGAATTCACTCACGAAAACGTGAATGATCTGTTTTGGTCTGCGTCTCGCAAACGGACGCAGATGCGTCTCTCGGCGAGGCTCGTTATTGTGACGGAATGGACAGGCTCGGCTGTTTTGCCTGCGACGCCGCGCGAACCCTCAGGGCTCTAAAACCAACCGCTCTACTTTAGCGCACAGTATGTGCGCCGCTGTGATGTGGACCTGCTGGATGATCGCGGTCATAGCCGAGGGTACGCGCAGCAGGTGGTCGCAGGAGGCGGCAATCCGGCCGCCGTCGGCGCCCGTCAGACCGAGGGTCGCGAGGCCGCCCGCGCGGGCGGCCTTCAAAGCGGCAACGAAGTTGGGCGAGTTGCCCGACGGCGAGATGGCGCGGAAGACGTCGCCGCGC
>CAXUIA010000241.1:0-1917 GCA_964250835.1 uncultured Acetobacteraceae bacterium
TTGCGTGGCCTACCTTGATGACGACAACGCCTGGACGCCGGACCATCTGTTCCGGCTGCGGCGGGCGCTCGATGAGGCGGACGCCGACTACGCGTTCAGCCTGCGATGGTTCGTGCATCATGGGAGCGGACGGGCGGTCGCAATCGACGCCTGGGAGTCGGTCGGGCCGGAGCGCGGCATCTTCGCCGAGCGGATGGGCGGGTTTGTCGATCCCAACACGCTGATGATCGACCGCGACCGGTGCCGCGAGGCGATCGTCGCCTGGACGACGCCGCTGCCGGGTGATCCGAAAGCAATGTCGGCGGACCGGATGGTGTTTGCTCGGCTTCGTTCGATGCGCGGCATCGGGACCGGGCAGGCGACGGCGCTCTACCGCCTGGACCCGGAGGACGACATGCATCCGGTGCGGCTGCGTCTGATGGACGGCGCCTATGAGGCGTAGCCTGCGCTGGTGGGTCGTCGGGCTGATCAGCGCGGGCACGGTGATCAACTATCTCGCGCGGAACTCGCTGGGCGTGCTGGCGCCGGTCCTGAGGCATGCACTCGACATGACGACGGCCGAATACAGCTACGTTGTCGGCGCCTTCCAGCTCGCCTACACGCTTATGCAACCGGTCTGCGGCGCGGTGGTCGACCGGATCGGGCTGCAGCTCGGCTTTTCGCTGTTTGCTGCGCTGTGGTCGGTCGCCAACATGCTGCACGCGCTGGCGGCGGGCTGGCTCGGTTTGGCGCTGTTCCGGTTCCTGCTCGGGATGGCCGAAGCGGCGGCGGTTCCGTCCGGCATGAAGGCATCGCCGAGTGGTTTCCGGCGCGCGAACGTTCGGTGGCGACGGGCTGGTTCAACGCCGGCACGTCGCTCGGCGCGCTGTTGGCACCACCACTGGTGGTTGCCGTGTCGCTCGCGGCGAACTGGCAGGCGGCGTTTCTCGTCACGGGCGGGATCGGGCTCGTCTGGGCCGCGGCCTGGTATGCGCTCTATCGGCCGCCCGCTCGAGCTCCGGACGCCGTGGCGACCGAGGTTGCGCCACGGGCGGGCGCGCTGGTCATTCTCGGGCAGCCGCGTTTCTGGGCGATCGCGGTGCCGCGGTTTCTCGACGAGCCGGCCTGGCAGACCTTCAGCTTCTGGATCCCGCTTTACCTTGCGACACGGCGCGGGATGGATCTCAGGCACATTGCGATCTTTGCCTGGCTGCCATTCCTTGCGGCCGATCTCGGCGGCGTCTTCGGCGGGTATGTCTCGCCCTGGCTGATGCGTCGTGCCGGTTTGACGCTGGTCGGGTCGCGCCTGGCCGGCATCATCCTGGGCGCCGTGATGATGGTCGGGCCGGGGTGCATCGGTCTCGTTGCGAGCCCGTATGTCGCGATCGCTCTATTCTGCGTCGGCGGCTTCGCGCATCAGATGATCTCCGTGCTGATCAACACGCTGAGCGCCGACGTGTTTCCGGCCGCCGAGGTCGGTCGCGCCAACGGCTTCGTTGGCCAGGCCGGCTGGCTTGGCGGGCTGCTGTTTTCGCTCGCCATCGGGCTGCTCGCCGATCGGATCGGCTACGCGCCGCTGTTCGGGTGCCTCGGCGTGTTCGACCTGATCGGGGCCGGCGTGCTGGTCGCGATGCGCCGCCATCTCGTTCTCAACAGCAGGACCGAGCACGCATGAGGCATGCCACACTTTCCGCGCCGCCGCGTTTCGGCGTGCTGGAGCGCGCGCGGGGTCGCGTGACACTCGCGTCCGATACCGGCGCGGTTGCCCATGTGTTCGTGCTCGAAGACGATATCCTGCGCTTGCTGCTGCTGCCGCGCGGGGTGATCGAGGGACCGCCGAGCTGGGCGGTCGCGCCGGGCGCGCCCGATATAGCCGAGCCCCGCCGGGGCCGGATGAGGGTGGGCGGGGTGGGCTGGCCGGGTTTAACGCGGGTGGCC
>CAXUIA010000241.1:1927-4090 GCA_964250835.1 uncultured Acetobacteraceae bacterium
CGCGGCGGCGCGCCGGGCTCGCGCCGCGGGCCAGACCGTGATCGCCGCGGCGTCGCCCAACCTCTATCCGCAAGGCGCGACCGCGGCGGTGATGACGCCGGGGACGGTGTGGGTCACCGCGTCGGTGGCGGTCGCGCCGGGCGCGACCGATATCGCCGAGCCCGGCCGGGACCGGATGAGTGTGGACGGGTTCGGCTGCCCGGATTTCACGCTGTCGGCCGGCGGCGAGAGCGCGCTGCGTATCGAGACCGGCGCAATCCGTCTTGATATCGCGCTCGTCGGGTTCCGTTGCGTGTGGTCGCAGCGCGTGGGCGATCGGTGGCGGGTGATGGCGGCGGATCGCCCGACCCAAGCATACGATTTCGGTTGGTGGGACGGCCGGGTCTACCACTATGTCGAGCGCCGCCCGGGCGAGCGTATGTTCGGGCTCGGCGAGACTAGCGGGACGGCGAACCATGCCGGCGGCCGGTTCCGCCTCGTGGGCGCCGATCCGATGGGCTACGACGCGGAGTTGTCCGATCCGCTCTACAAGACGATCCCCTATCTGCTCGTGGCCGAGGCGGACGGGACCTGTCACGGGGCGTTCTACGACACGACGGCCGCGGTGACGTTCGATCTCGGACGCGAGGTCGACAATTATCACGGGCCATACCGGTCCGTTGTCGCTGAGGGCGGCGATCTGGACCTTTACGTCATTGCGGGGCCGGATCCGGCTCACGTGACGCGGCGCTTCACCTGGCTGACCGGACGGCCAGCATTGATGGCGCGTTGGACGCTGGGGTATTCGGGATCGACGATGACCTACACCGACGCGCCCGATGCGTCGGCACGTATGGGCGAGTTTCTGCAGCGGCTGGAAGAACACGACATCGGCTGCACGTCGTTCCACCTGTCGTCCGGCTATACGTCGATCGGGCCGAAACGTTACGTGTTCCATTGGAACCGCGAGAAGTTTCCTGATCCCCGAGCCTTTGTCGCGCGGTTTCGGGATGCCGGCGTCGAGCTGGTGCCGAATATCAAGCCGGCGCTGCTGCGGGATCACCCGCACTATCAGGACGCGGCGTCGCGCGGTCTGTTCGTCGGGGATCGGGACGGGCGACCGGTCGAGGTGCAGTTCTGGGACGAGCTCGGCAGCTTGGTCGATTTCACCAAGGATGCGGCTGCCGCCTGGTGGCGTGATCAGGTCACGTCCTCGCTGCTCGATTACGGCATCCGTTCGACGTGGAACGACAACAACGAATTCGGTGTTTGGGACCGCCGCGCGCGCTTCGACTTTTTCGGTGCTGCCCGGCCGGCCTCCGACGGGCGCCCGCTGCAAGCACTTCTGATGAGCCGCCTTTCGCGTTCGGCCCAGCTCGCGAAGGATCCGGGGCTGCGACCCTACGTCGTCACACGGTCAGGCATGGCGGGGATGCAGCGCTACGCGCAGACCTGGAGCGGAGACAATCGGACGGAGTGGAAGACGATCCGCTTCAACGCGAAGATGGGGATCGGCCTTGCCCTGTCGGGCGTTTCGAACAGCGGCCACGATGTCGGCGGTTTTGCCGGACCGGCGCCGGGACCGGAACTGTTCGTGCGCTGGGTTCAGGCGGGCATCCTCATGCCGCGCTTTTCAATTCATAGCTGGAACGACGACGGCACGGCCAACGAACCTTGGATGTATCCGGAGGTTTTGCCCGCGATCGGGCGTCTGATGGCGCTTCGGCAGACGCTGATCCCGTTTCTCTACGACCTGCTCTGGCGGTATCACCGCGACTATGAGCCGGTGGTCCGTCCGGCTTGGCTCAGCTTTCCCGCCGATCGCGAGGCCTGGGCGGAGTGCGACGAGCATCTTCTCGGTCCCGATCTGCTGGTGGCTCTGGTGGTCGAACCTGGCGTCACCATGCGCAGACTGAGGCCGCCGGCGGGAGCCGACTGGATCGATGTCTGGACGGGTCATCGCCATGAGGGCGGGGTCTGGACGGAGCTCCCGGCGCCGCTCGACGGGCCGCCGCCGCTGCTCGCCCGCGCCGGCTCGGGGATGCTTGTCGATCTCGCCCGAGGCGGGTTTCGGCCGGAGCCGGTGCAGCTCGGGCTTTGGCTGTTCCCGCTGCCCGGCGATGGGGCGTTTCGTTGGGACGCGGTCGACGACCAGGGAGACGGGACGGCCGCGCCGGACGTCTG
>CAXUIA010000242.1:0-1956 GCA_964250835.1 uncultured Acetobacteraceae bacterium
ACGCGGCGGCGGCGCCGGTGTCGTCGCCGACGGGTGTGAATGACACGGCGCTCGCGTCCGCGGGCGGCACGGCTTTCAGTTCGTCAGATCTGGCGCAGTTCGGCCTCGCGCAGAGCAAGGACGGCTCCATCTCAGGCGGAGGGTTGACGGGTGCGGACGCGTTGAACGCGATAGAGCTCCGCCGGCTTGCGACAACCGCCTATGCGAAGGCCGGAACGCTGGCGGCGGCATGATCCTGGACGGCGACCCGACGGTTGGATGAAGCTGCCGTTTCAGAACAAGAAACGGGAGGATGTGATGGCACTGGCGGATCTGGGCGTGACGGGCCTGGCGACGATGGGCGCGAACATCGCGCGCAACGCGGCGCGGCACGGATTTCGAGTGGCGGTGCACAATCGCACGCAGGAGAAGACCGACCGCCTGCTCGCCGAGCATGGCGATGAAGGCGCGTTCGTGCGGACGGAGGAGCCGGCGGACTTCGTCGCCGCACTCGCCAAACCGCGCGTCGTGCTGATCATGGTCAAGGCCGGCAAGCCGGTCGACGACGTGATCGACAGCCTGGTCAATGCCCTGGAGCCGGGCGACATCATCGTCGACGGCGGCAACTCGCTGTTCGAGGATACGCGGCGGCGCGAGGCGAGCTTGCGCGAGCGCGGGCTCAATTTTGTGGGCATGGGAATTTCCGGCGGCGAGGAAGGAGCGCTGCTGGGGCCGAGCATGATGCCGGGCGGCACGACGCAGGCGTGGGAGCGGGTGGCGCCGATGTTCACCAAGATGGCGGTGAGCGTAGACGGGGTGCCGTGCTGCGCGCTGATGGGACCGGACGGTGCGGGCCATTACGTCAAGATGGTTCATAATGGCATCGAATATGCCGACATGCAGTTGATCACGGAGGCTTACGACCTCCTGCGCGCGGTGTACGGCAAGGACGCGTCGGAGATCGGCGACATCTTTGCCGGATGGAACAGGGGTGATCTCGAATCTTACCTGATCGAGATCACGGCGAACGTGCTGCACAAATCCGATCCGGGCGGATCGGGGCCCCTGGTGGACGTGATCGTCGACGAGGCGGAGCAGAAAGGAACCGGACGCTGGACGGCGCAGTCGGCGCTCGAGCTGGGTGTCCCGATCACCGCCATCACCGAGGCGGTGTTCGCGCGCGCGCTGTCGGGGCGGCCGGAGCAGCGTCGGGCGGCGGAAGCGGCGCTCGGCGGACTGCGCGGCGAGACGAAATCGGCCAAGCAGCCGGAGATCGACAAGATACGCGACGCGCTCTACGCGTCGAAGATCGTTGCGTACGCTCAAGGTTTCGAGCAGTTGTCCGTGGCATCCAAGCAGTATGGCTGGGGACTGAAGCCGGATGAGATCGCAACGATCTGGCGCGGCGGCTGCATCATCCGGGCGCGCTTTCTGGACCGGATCCGGGAGGGTTATTTGAAGCATCCGGACGCGCCGAGCCTGCTGCTCCAGGAGTACTTCCGGGACGCGGTGCTCAAAGCCGAGCAGGCCTGGCGTGACGTGGTGGTGCTCGCGGTGCAGCACGGCGTCGCGGTGCCGGCGTTCGCGTCGTCGCTTGCCTACTACGACGGTCTGCGCAGGGCGCGCGGGCCGGCCAATCTGCTTCAGGGACTGCGCGACTATTTCGGCGCCCACACCTATCGCCGGACGGACCGGAAGGGGCAGTTCCATATTCGTTGGCCGCAGGACGGCACTGAAGTGGAGATGTGAGGGGCGACGCGGGTCGGAAGGACTTCTAGGCTTCTCGACCTGGCCAGAGAGCCTGGCTGGCCCACACCTGGACCAGATCACCACCCTCCTGTTGCCAGAACTCGGTGTCGGCGCGCGTGATGCGCTCGGCGGCGTTCCGGAGATGTTCGTGCGCGGCGGCGCGGGCCTTCGCCGGGTTGGCTTCCAGGATGGAGCCGTAAATACGGCGGTGTTCGTCGGCGACGGCGG
>CAXUIA010000242.1:1966-2328 GCA_964250835.1 uncultured Acetobacteraceae bacterium
GGGCGGCGAAGTCCGTGCGCCGCGCCTCGTTGGCGCTGGTTACGCCGATTGCGAGCCGCATCGGTTGAGCGAACAGGTGGACAAATTGGGCCCAGTAGGCGTTCGCGGTCGCGTGTCCGGTCGCGAGATGGAAGTCGAGGTCCTCCTGCACGCCGTTGCCGCCCCGTGCTGTTGATTGGTCGATGGCCAGCAGTGCCTGCTCGATTACGCGGCATTGCGACGTGTCACGACGCTCGGCAGCGATGGCGGCCATCTCGGCTTCGATCGATCGGCGGACCTCGAGGAAGCCCAGGAGACTGTCGACCCAAAGCGGAGCCGACAGGTTCCCAATCGGCCGGTTTGACGAGCGCACGCGCGTCGCG
>CAXUIA010000242.1:2338-4068 GCA_964250835.1 uncultured Acetobacteraceae bacterium
AACCTCGAAGTCGGTTGCGATTTTCTGCTCGGCTGGAAGCTTCGATCCGATCGGGAACGCGCCGTCCTCGATGCGTTGACGAAGTGTGTCGGCCAGACGATCGGTGCGACTGCGCTGCGGCATTGGCCTGGCTGTCTCAGGGCGCTCGGCTGCGCGAGATTGGGCTTGCGCCGGACCGCGGGCTGCGCGAGTTATCATACAACTTGAAGGCATATAAATGCCCTTGGAGGACGTGCATGTTCAGCATTAGCAAGTTTATGGTGGCGTCCGCGATTGCAGGCGTCATGCAGGTCGCCGCCGCGCATGCGGCGGATTACACGGTCGGACTGAGTGTCGCCACGCTGGCCAACCCGTTCTTCCAGGGCATGACGAAGGGTGTTCAAAGCGGGATCAGCCAGCACCCTGACCTGAAGTTGCTCAACACCAGTGCGAACGGCGACGCCAACACCCAGACGAACCAGGTGACCGACCTGATCAACCAAAATGTGTCGGCGCTTATTCTCAATCCAATCAACGCCGACTCCATCGTTCCGGTGGTACGCGAAGCGAACAAGAAGCATATTCCTGTCTTCACGCTCGATCGCGGCGCCGCCTGCGGTTCGTGCCAGATCAATTTTCTCGAAACCGACAACGAAGCGCTCGGCAAACAGGGGGCGGACTTCATCGCGGATCGGCTCAAGGAGCGTTACGGGAGCGTCAAGGGCAACATCGTCGACCTCGAAGGGCTGCTCGGCACGACGGCTGGCGACGAGCGCGAAAAAGGGTTCGCCACCGAATTTGCGGCGCTGCAGAAGGTCAATCCCGGGCTGACGCTGATCGCGCGTCAGGCGGCGGACTTCGACGCCGATAAGGGGTTCAACATCACCACACAGCTGCTTGCTGCGCACAGCGACATCGATGCGATCTTCAACGGCAACGACGACAATGCGGTGGGCGCGATCCGGGCAATCCGGCAGGCGGATCGGTCCGAGCCGATCGGGAACAAGAAACACATCATCATCGTGGGGATCGACGGCACGGAGCAGGCGCTGAGCGCGATACGCAAAGGGCAGATGGATGCCACGCTGTCGCAGAACCCGCTGACGATGGCGGAGAAGTCGGTGAGCTACGTCGAGGCCTACCTCCATGGCCAGAAGGCGGGCATCCCTGCGCACCAGTTCTGGCCGCACCTGCTGTTGACGAAGGCGAACCTCGACAGTGCGGAGGCGAAATCCTACGGGCTTTGGGGAGACCAGGTCAGCCAGTAGGCCTCCGATGGCGCGCCTGCTCGAGATGCGGGGCATCTCAAAGAGCTTTCCGGGCGTGAGGGCGTTGTCGAGTGTGAGCATCTCGCTCGATGGCGGCGAGGTGCTCGGCATCGTGGGGGAGAACGGCGCCGGCAAGTCCACGCTGATGAAGGTGCTCGCGGGGGTCATCGCCCCCGATGCGGGGGAGTTGCTGCTCGAAGGAGCGGTGTTCCGCCCCCGTTCGCCGCGCGACGCGCTTGATGCCGGGATCATCGTCATCCATCAGGAACTGAGCCTGATCCCGGACCGGTCGGTTGCCGAAAACATCTATCTCGGCCACCTGCCTCGCGGGTTTCTGGGCGGGATAGATCGCGGGGTCCTGAACCGTCGCGCGCAAAAGCTGCTGGCGCGGGTCGGGCTGTCGGTCAGTCCGCGTGCAAAGGTGCGCTCGCTCGGCATCGCGCAGCAGCACGGGAGCCAAGGTCGCCGGCGGCACGTTCATCT
>CAXUIA010000243.1:0-4018 GCA_964250835.1 uncultured Acetobacteraceae bacterium
GGCGGGGCAGGGGGTGGCGCGGTTCGGGGTGGGCACGGTCGTGTGGATGAACGCGGGGCTGCTGGCGATGGCGGCCCTGCTTGCGCCCGCCGTGCCAAACCGGGTGGCGGGGCGGCACGAGGCGGTGCAGGGCGGGATCGGGACGCTGCTGCGTGTGCCGGGTTTCGTGAAGCTGATGATCGTCGTGTCGCTGATCCTCGGCAGTCACGCGCTGCATGATGGTTTCTCCGTCATCCGCTGGCGGGCGGCGGGGATGTCGGCCGTGCAGGTGAGCGTGGTGTGGTCGTTGTCGGTCGGCTCAGAGGTCGCGATGTTCGTGTTGCTCGGCCGGCCGTTGCTGGCTCGGCTCGGACCATCACGAGCGCTGATGCTGTCGGCGGTGGCCGGCGTGTTGCGTTGGAGCGTGTCGGCGCGCACGGCCTGGTTCCCGATCATCGCGTTCAGCGAGCCGCTGCACGGGTTGAGCTTTGCGCTGATGCACCTGGCTTGCATGGAGGTGATCGGCACGACCGTGCCGACGCGGCTGGCCGCGACGGCACAGGCGTTCTACGCGACGGTGGCTTCCGGCGCGGTGGTGGCCGCGGTGACGCTTGCATCGGGGCCGGCGTACGCCTGGTTCGGGCCAGGCGCGTTTTGGGCCATGGCCGGGATGTGCGTCGTCGCGTTGCCGTTGGCGGCCCGGGTGGGCCGCCCGGCGGTCAAGCAGCCTGCTTGAGGGAGCTCATGTCGATGGTGAAGCGGTATTTGACGTCGCTCTTGAGCATGCGCGCATAGGCGGTCTCGATCTCCTGGATCGGGATCACCTCGACGTCGGAGGTGATGCCATGCTGGCCGCAGAAATCGAGCATCTCCTGAGTTTCAGGAATGCCGCCGATCAGCGAGCCCGCGAACTGGCGGCGCTTCCAGATCACGCTGAAGGGCGCCACCGGCAGCGGGTTTTCTGGCGCGCCGACAAGACAGAGCGTGCCGTCGCGCTTGAGCAGGCCGAGATAGGCATCGATCGGGTGGTCAGCCGAGACGCAGTCGAGGATGAAGTCAAAGCTTTCCGAGTGCGCCTTCATCTGGGCCGGATCTTTGGAAATCACGACCTCCCTGGCGCCGAGGCGTTTGGCATCCTCGGTCTTGCCGGGCGAGGTGGTGAAGAGCACGACGTGAGCACCCATCGCGGCGGCGAGCTTCACGCCCATGTGGCCGAGACCGCCGAGACCGACGACGCCCACCTTGTGGCCCTGCGAGACGCGCCAGTGACGGAGCGGCGAATACGTGGTGATGCCGGCGCAGAGCAGCGGTGCGACGCCTTCGAGCGGCAGGTTTTCGGGGATGCGCAGCGTGAAGGCCTCGTCGACGACGATCCGGCTGGAGTAGCCGCCCATCGTGATGCCGCCGCCATGGCGGGCGTCCTCGCCGTTGTAGGTGCCGACGAAGCCACGATCGCAATAGTTCTCCAGCCCCTCGCGGCAGTTGGCGCACTCACGGCAACTGTCGACCATGCAGCCGACCCCGGCGAGCTGGCCTTGCTTGAACTTGCTGACCTCATTGCCGACGCGGGCGATGCGGCCGACGATCTCGTGGCCCGGGCAGCAGGGGAAGACGGTGTTCTTCCATTCGTTTCGCACCTGGTGCAGGTCGGAATGGCACACGCCGCAATAGAGGATGTCGATTTCGACATCGTGCGGCCCCGGGTCGCGGCGGGTGAAGGAGAATGGCGCAAGCGGTTCGGTCGCGGTCTGGGCTGCAAAGCCGATGCAATCGAGCATGATGTCGTCCCTTTGTGCGCAATCATTTTGACGGAAGGTCGGTGAAGCCCTTAATGCGACCGGGATGAGCGAGTTGCCAAGAGAACGGTCGCCGGCGGCTGCCGACACGCTGGGCGCACTGTGGGCGACCGTTGAGGCGCGGCGCGGCGCCGATCCGACGGTGAGCTACTCGGCTCTCTTGCTGACGCGGCACCCGGTCAAGCCGGCGCAGAAACTCGCCGAAGAGGCGTCGGAGTGCGCGATCGAGGCAGTCGCGCGGCGGCCAGAAGGCTTGGTGCGGGAAAGTGCCGACCTGATCTACCACCTCGTGGTGCTGCTGGTGGGGGCGGAAGTGCCGGCCGGGGCGGTGTTGGACGAGCTTGCGGCGCGTGAGCGGTCGTCGCGCGGACGGCGTCGTGGCGGGTCGACCAAAATACCGTAGGGTCGGGCTCTGCCCAAACTAAGCTTGCGCGAGAGGCCTGCTGGACTGCTGGCTGGCTGCAGCCCTTCAGGCCGCGAGTTTCATGAGCACGATGCCGCCGATGATCAGGACAGCAGCGAACATGCGCATCGGAGAGGCGGCCTCGCCGAGGAGCAGCACGCCAGCAGCGCACGCCCCGACCGCGCCGATGCCCGTCCAGACCATGTAGGCCGTCCCGAGAGCCAGAGTGCGCATCGACCACGAGAGCAGCGCGATGCTGCCCAGCATACCGGCAATCGTTACGATCGACGGCACCAGGCGGGAAAACCCAAGTGATTGCTTCATGGCGGTGGCCCAGACCACTTCCAGTAGGCCGGCAATGATGATTGCGATCCAAGCCACGACAGTCTTCCCCGAACCGGTCTAGCGCAGGGTCTTGGGGGCGCTGCCCCAGCTTGGTTCGGGGCAGAACCCCGCTACTTCCCGTTTGACGTCCGAAATCTATACCAATACGATACCGACACAATGCAGCCGCCGTTCACACCGGACGCGCTTCACGCGACGTTCCATGATCGATCGGATCAGGCTTGGCTCGACATCCTGCTCGCCTCGCTGCGCGTGCCGGAGATCGACGGCGTGCAGATGCCGTCGTTTCCGGACGAGCAACTGCAGCGCGAGATCCATGGCCATGCGGGCGAGGTGTCGCTGCACGAGGCGCATACCTTTTTTCGGGAGGTAAAGGCCTATGCCGCCTATGCGGGGCGGCCGGTGGCGCCGCATCGCAGGATGCTCGATTTCGGCTGCGGCTGGGGGCGGGTGCTGCGGCTGTTCATGAAGGACATCCTGCCCGCCAACCTGTTCGGCGTCGACAGCACGCAGCGGTTCCTGCACGACGCGCGCCGCTGCAATCCTGCGCTGGCGTTTTTGCCGTGCGACAAGGTGCCGCCGACGATCCTGGCGCCCGAGAGCCTGGATTACGTGATTTCATGGTCGGTGTTCAGCCATCTCGACGAGTTCTATGCGACGCGCTGGATTGAGGAGTTCCACCGGGTTCTCAAGCCGGGCGGGCTGGTGATGATGACCACGCAGAGCCGGCGCTTTATCCAGTTTTGTGCGGAGATGCGCGTGCGCCGGGCGTCGGGGGTGCGGCTTGAGCATCCGTGGTATGAGATCTGCGCGGACAGTTTTCCCGACGAGAGCCAGGCCAACTCGCGCTACGAGGCGGGGCTGTTCCTCCATTCCTCGACGCAGCGTCCACCGGATGAGGCGGCGCACTATGGAGAGGCGATCATCCCACGGAACTTCGTGGTGAAGAACTGGTCGTCGATGTTCCGGCTGATCGATTTCATCGACAATGCGGTGCGGCTGCCGCAGGCGCTGATCGTGCTGCAGAAGCCGGGCTGAAGGAACGTTCGCGGGCGCGGAATTGACTAACCCGCGTACCTGCCCGCACAACCGCGCGCCACCACGCCGGAACAGCTCTTCAATGCCTGTCCACGCCTTCATTTTCCCCGGACAGGGCAGCCAGGCCGTGGGGATGGGACGCGATCTTGCGGCCGCATTCGCGGTCGCCCGTGACGTGTTCGACGAGGTTGACGACGCGCTTGGGCAGCGGCTGTCGAAGCTGATGTTTGCGGGACCGATCGAGCAGCTGACGCTGACCGAAAACACCCAGCCGGCGCTGATGGCGGCGTCGATGGCGGCGTTGCGGGTCTTGGAGGCGGAAGCGGGGATCGGGGTCGCGAGCCATGCCGCACTGGTGGCGGGACATTCGCTCGGGGAATACACTGCACTCGCCGCGGCGGGATCGCTGGGGCTCGCCGAAACGGCGCGGCTGCTGCGGCGCCGCGGGCTGGCGATG
>CAXUIA010000244.1:0-912 GCA_964250835.1 uncultured Acetobacteraceae bacterium
CGTCCACACCGTCACAGTCGAGGCCGACAACGTGATCGCGCAGCCCAGCTGCGAACGGCATCAGGGAGCCGCGGTCTTCATCGATGGCCGCCACGATTGCTGCCGACGGACAGAGCGAGGCTGGACCCAGTTTGCGCGCCCGGCCGAAACCGGCGACGTGAAGCGCGGATCGGGGTGTGATTCGCCAAAGGCTGAAATCCTCGAAGTCCGCGTAGAGTGCTGCGTAAGGATGGACGGCGAGGTAGCGAGCGCGCGATGCGTGGTAATCGGGCGAGCTGCGTGCGAGTTTTTCGGCGTGGCCATTGACCGAGATCCGCGGGGTAAGCTGCGGGTTTGCGCCAGCGGGGCGGCCGGTGACCAGCAGGGCGCAGGATGGAGATGCTTCCAGCGCCTTGGTGTGGGCGGACAGCCCCGAAAGAAGCAGGAGGATTTGGAGTCCGGCGTCGGTCGCCGGGGTTACCCAGCCCGCTTGCGGCTCGCCGCCAGCGGCCGTTGCCAGCCCGCCTTGACGTGCTTCGCGGAGCAGAAGCCTTGCCTCGAAGCCGTCGCCGACACCCATTGATCAACTCCACCTGCTATCGCCCGCATCGCGAATTGGGCAAGCTGCCGCCAGCAGGAAGGGCCAGATGACACAGACGATTGCACTGGTCGACGATGACCGGAATATCCTGACCTCGGTGTCCATGACGCTTGAGGCGGAAGGCTATCAGGTCCGAACCTACACGGACGGCGAGAGCGCGCTGCAGGCGATCACTGCCAAGCCGGTGGACCTGGCGGTGCTCGACATCAAGATGCCGCGCATGGACGGCATGGAGCTGCTGCAGCGCCTCCGTCTGCGCAGCCAGATGCCCGTCATCTTCCTGACCAGCAAGGACGAGGAGGTCGACCAGTTGATGGGCCTCCGCCTGGGGG
>CAXUIA010000244.1:922-4015 GCA_964250835.1 uncultured Acetobacteraceae bacterium
GGCGAGCCCGGCGGCGCGGCTTGTGCGCGGCCAACTGACGCTTGACGAAACGCGCCACCAGTGTCTGTGGCGCGATCATGATATTCAGTTGACTGTCACCGAGTTTCTTCTGATCAAAACGTTGGCGTTGCGCCCAGGGATGGTGAAATCGCGAGACCAGCTGATCGATGCGGCCTATGGCGAGAACATCTATGTCGACGACCGCACAATCGACAGCCACATCAAGCGGGTCCGCAAGAAGTTCCGCGCGGCTGACGACGAGTTCAACTCCATCGAGACGCTCTACGGGATCGGCTACCGCTACAAGGAAGCTTGACGACAATCCGCGCACGCGGCGGCCGCTGCGTGCGCGCTGGATGTCGCCGCTGCTGCGTCGTGTGCTGCTGGTCAACGCGCTGCCGCTGGCCCTGCTGGTGGCGACGCTGCTCTATCTCGACCAGTATCAGAATGGCTTGCTGGTCGGTGAGGTGAACGCGCTGCGCGAGCAGGCGCGGATCTACGCGGGGGCGCTCGGTCAGAGTGCGGTGCGTCAGCCGGAGGGGCGGCGGCATGCCGAACCTGTGCTGGTGCCCGATTTGGCGCGTCCGCTGCTGCGCCGGCTGACGGAGCCGACGCCGTTTTCGGTCGCACGACTGTATGGACCGGACGGGCGGCTGATCGCCGACAGCAATCCCGACAGTGGAGACGGCACACCGCCGCGACCGCCGGTGGCAAGTGAAGCCGGGACGGTGACCGTCATGGGAGGCGTGATTGCATTTCTCGGACGGTTCTATGACGAGCTTCTTTCGCTGCTGCCGGCGAGCACGGGCGGACTGGTGGTCGAGCGCAAGACGGGGACTGGGCAGGGTTTGCAGTGGGCGCCGGCGGTGCGCGAGCAGTTGCATCTGGGCGGTGTGAACGAAGGATCGGAGACGCCGCCCTACATACGGCGGACGGAGGACGACCGGCTGCTGGTGACGGTGGCCGAGCCAGTGCAGCATGACGGACACACGGTCGGAATTATTCTGCTGACGCGCGCGGCCGGCGAGGTGGACCGGTCGCTTGACGAGGTAAGGCGATCGATCCTGGACCTGTTCCTGTTCGCGCTCGCGATCACGGTGCTGCTGTCGTGGTATCTCTCGCGGACGATCACGCGGCCGATCCTGTCGCTGGCACGCGCTGCGCTGACGATGCGCGAGGGCGAGGGGCGCACAGGGGCGGTTCCGGCGGCGTTGCGCCGGCGGTCAGACGAGATCGGCGAGCTGGGGCAGGCGCTCGAGCAGAGCGCGCGGGCGCTGTGGGCGCGGATGGACGCGACCGAGCGGTTCGCAGCCGACGTCAGCCATGAGATCAAGAATCCGCTGTCTTCGATCGCCAGCGCAATCGAGACATTGCGCCGGATCGACAACCCGGAGCAGCAGCGGCGGCTGCTGGCGATTATCGGCGAGGATGTCTCGCGGCTCGATCGGTTGATCTCGGATATTGCAAGTGCGAGCCGGGTGGATGCCGAGATCTCGCGTGCGACCATCGTTGCGGTGCCGGTGCTGCCGCTGTTGCGCGCGCTCGTCGAGATCCACGAGGCAACGAGCGATCCGGACGGGCCTCGGCTCGAAATCGACGGTGTGGACGACGAACAACTGTCGGTGCTGGTGGTCGAGGACAGGCTGGTACAGGTGCTGCGCAACCTGATCGGCAATGCGATCAGCTTTTCGCCGCCGGGTGGCCGGATCGGCCTGGCTGCCGTTCATCACGCGGCCTTTGCGGCGATCTCGGTAACCGACGAGGGGCCGGGGATCCCGCAAGCCAAGCTGGAGCATATTTTCGACAGGTTCTACTCCGAGCGGCCGGCGGGAGAGCAATTCGGGCAGCACTCGGGGTTGGGGCTCTCGATCAGCCGGCAGATCGTCGACGCGCTGAACGGACGTATTTCGGCGGAAAACGTCGTCAATGGGCAGGGAGATGTTCTGGGCGCGCGGTTCGTGGTGGAACTGCCTCGGGCATGATCCGTGTTGGCTGGTGACCGACGCCGGCGCCGGACGGAAGAGAGGCTGCGATGACGACACCTGAGCCTACGATTTCCGGCCCTCCGTCACCGCGATCGGCGGCGCTCGCGGTGCTGGCGGTCCTGGCGGTGTTCTACACCCTCTACTTCGCCGCGAGCATCGTGCTGCCATTCGTGATGGCGATCGTGCTCAATCTGCTCTTGGCGCCAGCGATGCGGTTTTTGACCCTTCGGCTGCGATTTCCGAACGCCCTGGCGTCTCTGCTGCTGATCTTGCTGCTGTTCGGGTTCGTGGCAATGATCGTCTTTGCGGTCTCGGTGCCGGCGTCGGGCTGGATCGCCCGCGCACCAGACAGCTTGGCCGCGCTGCAGCACAAGCTCGCCTTTCTGCGGCGGCCGATCGAACTGGTTCAGAACGGGGTTGCGCGCTTGCAGTCGGCGATGTCGAGCGGGTCGGGCGGGCCTGCCCAGCAATCGCCGGCCCAGCACATGTCGGTGGGCGGCAGCCTGGCGGGCGTGGTGACGAGCGGGCTGAGCGGCACGCGTTTTCTGCTCGGCGAGGTGTTCACCCTGGTGCTGATCCTGTTTTTCCTGCTGGCCTCGGGAGACAGCCTACTGCGCCGGTTCGTCGAGATCATGCCGACGCTGGCCGACAAGCGGCGCGCGGTGCAGATCGTGACCGAGATCGAGCGAAACGTGTCGCTCTACCTGGCGACGATTACGATCATGAACCTGCTGGTGGGAACGCTTAACTGCCTGCAGGTCTGGCTGCTCGGATTGCCCAACCCGCTGCTCTGGGGCGTGGTCGCCTTTGTTCTGAATTACGTGCCCATCCTGGGGCCGATTACCGGCATTTCGATCTACTTCTTCGTGGGCCTGTTCACGTTCAACACGTTTGTTCACGCGCTGATCCCGCCTGCGGTCTATTTCGCCATCCACTTGATGGAGGGAGAGACGATCACGCCGCTGTTGTTGGCGCGGCGTTTCACTCTCAATCCGGTGCTGGTGATGTCGTCGCTGATGTTTTGGGACTGGATGTGGGGGATCGTGGGCGCGTTCCTGAGCGTGCCGCTGCTCGCGGTGTTTAAGATCGTGTGTGACAACGTCGAGGG
>CAXUIA010000245.1:0-740 GCA_964250835.1 uncultured Acetobacteraceae bacterium
CGAGGTGCGGGCGGCTCTGGACCGGGACGGTGCGCTGTGTGCGGGCCGGCGCTCGGCGGTCCCGGCATCTGTGATCGTCAGTCGGTCGGAGCGTGGGAGCCCAGGCGCTTGATCGGCGTTGGCCGCATTGGGAGTACGCTCGATCGTGATAATTTCGTGACGGGCAAGTTCGTTGTGACTAACAAAGCGGAGATTGATGGCCGTCCTGTTTTCTAAATTTCTCGCCGTGTCTAACGAACTCGTTTACTTTCGACGGGGTACGCTGCCGCTTGGTCACGGTGATGTCTCTGAACCTTACGCGCGTGGACGCCGCGCTGATCGAGGTGCTTACGATGATCGCGCATGGATGCTGCAGCGAAACGCTGAGCGCCGGGGGATCGACGTTGGTGGTCCCAGAACAGCTCAAGTAGAAGTCATGGCTCCAATGAAGTTAGAAGAGAAAACCTGACACAGGCGAGCAAACGCGTTAGTAGTAGGATTTTACTCCGAACTATTCATCTGCAGCCCTACTTGTCACATCGTCCAATCAAGCCCTACATTAGCGTCCGTCGGGGCCAAAGCCCATTCGATGCTTTTGAGGAGCTTGGTGATGTTGGATTTCGGTTACAAAGTCGGCATACGCTCGGCGCTCGCAAGCGGCGTTGCTTTGTTCGTGACGGTCGCGACGTTGCCGACACAGGCGTTCACTGTTCCGATGGTGCAGAACGGGCACGCTATGCTTGCTGATGTTGGTGCTGACG
>CAXUIA010000245.1:840-4014 GCA_964250835.1 uncultured Acetobacteraceae bacterium
CGCAACGGCCGCCGATGAAGGTGGCGGACGCCAACGCAGACGCGCAACGGCCGCCGATGAAGGTGGCGGACGCCAACGCAGACGCGCAACGGCCGCCAATGAAGTTCATCTAAGTCCATGTAGATGGGCTAGGTTACGAGACGGACCATCCAATGGGATGCGTCCGTCTAGACAGATATGCTTGTTCTGCACAAAATGGCGTCGTCGTTACCGCAGAGATCTTTCGGTCAGAGATTTGGCATCCAACAAGCCGCTCGCAGGCATATCTATGCTTGTCAAGCTCCCGTCCACTAGGAGATTGTCCGCGACATACTGAATATGGGCTCACAAAGCGGCTTGCGCGGACACGACGCTGACGCGGAACGGCTTGTCTGGAGTGATCGATCTGCTTATTCGAGTACCTCCTCCACGCGTGATCTCTTTCCTATCGTTGCTGTTGTCGTCTCTGCTAAGTGCGACAGCTGGGACGGCGACTGGTAAACCTTTATCGTTTCAGGCCTACAATGCGGCCGACGGGCTGACCAGCCTAGCAGGTGCGTGCGCCATGTTGGCTGGCCCCGGCTACTTACTTGCTTGCTCCGAGCACGGTCTCTTTTCCTATGATGGCCGAGCGTTCCGAAATCTTGGTAGACAGCAAGGTCTTACCGACGGCGGGGATGTCGAAGATTTGGCGTTGACCCGGAATGGTCGGATCGCCGTTCGTTTTCCGGACAGATTGTTTCTTTCAGACACCCCAGTCACGATCAATCACCCTCCTACATCCCTGACGTTTGTAGCGGTAGACCTCGGTCATACACCCGTCTTCGACGTTTTTCCTCGGCAAATGGCCACAGTTGATCGCGGCATTGCCATCATTGTCGGGCGTCAAACCGAACGCGTCGTGCTGCCTACAGGCGCCGGTTCGGCAAGACTGGAGCCGATGGGATATAGCATTGACGAGCAGAAGATCCTCGATGGTCCGGCGGCGGCGTTCCAGGTGCACAAGCATTTGTGGGAAACTTTTCCGGACGGACGCGTATGCTCCGCCGATCCCGGCTTCGTCAGGTGCTACAAGCTAGATCAACAATCGTCCGGCGCGCATTGGCATGACGTCGCCGCCGGTGATGGCGGCACCGTGCTTGCCCGTTCAGATGATTCGCTGGCGACGATCGATCCCGCGACCGGCAGTATTCACGTCGAAGCGCTGCCGGACCAAGGTGGAGCTTACGACACTTACGTCGGGATCCTCGGTCTGTTTCGCGCGCCGAACGGCGCGCTCGTCACCCAATCAGCGCACGGTTTGATTGTGAAGCAATCAGGCGATTGGAAGTTGCTAGATATTCAGGAACAGATCTCTGGCGGCGCCATCAGTTCAGTTCTCACTGACCAAAGCGGACAGCTGTGGATACAGGTGTACGGGCGCGGTCTCTATCGAGCCTTGGGTTATGGACATTGGGAGAATCTGCAGCAAAACGACGGGCTCTCGTCAGGGTCGGCATGGGCAATCGTGAAAGCCGGCCGCTCAGTTTGGGTGTCGACCGACACAGGGATCGATGAGGCGACGCGCGATGCCGGATACCTTCATGTTACAAGAACGTTTCCTTGGGCTTCGTTCGCCTTGGCTGCGGGCCCCAAAGGGGTAATCTGGACCGGCGGCGGCAAATCCGACGTGGCGCTTATCGATCCCCTAACCGGCACCGTCAGCCGAATAAAGACGCCGCTGCTCACCTCCGTTGCGATGTCTGGTTCGGGGCCTGTCTGGCTTGGCACACGGAATGGCTTGTTCCGGGTCGACACTGGGCGAAGCGAGCACACGAGCGCCGTCGCAGCAGGTCCGTCGCATGTCATCTCGGACCTCCGATCCGACGGGTCGGGTGGAGTGTGGCTCATCAGCCAAGGCCGGCTATGGCACAGGCTCGCAGAGGGCGATCCAACAAGGATCTTGGGTCAATGGCCGTCGCAGGAATTTGAGCCTCTTGCCCTCGCGATGTCGTCTCGCGACCATTTATGGATTGGTGGGTCCGGCGGGCTCTATAACATGACGATCCGAGACAATCGTATCGTCAGCATGACCGGCGTTACTCAACCCAACATCCCGACGAACGCGGTCGTGGCCGTCATGGTTGACCATCGTGGATGGGTGTGGGCGGGCACGGGCCAGGGCGTGGCGGTTTTTAATGGCCGTCGCTGGGTCTCGGTCGATTCGAATGCGGGTCTTGTCTGGGATGATGTCAGTCAGGGGGGACTTTACGAGGACAAGGATGGTTCGATCTGGATCGCGACGAGCGAGGGAGTGTCGCATCTCCTCGACCCGGAATGGTTGTTCGAGGACAGGCGTGACGTGGTGGTCATCTCGCAAGCGGCGCTCGGTCAGACGCCGCTGACTTCGGGAAGGCTGGGCTTTACGGAAGCGCCGTTGTCGTTGCAGTTCGGAACCGTGACGTTTGCGTCCGAGCGGTCGATTGTCTTTCGTTATGAGCTCTCGGGCGTCGACCGGGATTGGGGAGAGACGACGACGGGCTTTGTGCGGTATCCGTTCGTGCCGCCGGGCCACCATGTCCTGACGGTCGTTGGTTACGACAAGCTGACGCATATGACGTCTCAGCCGGTCACGCTGGTGATCGATATGGATTACCCGGTTTGGAGAAGGTGGGGGGCCGAGCTGCTGTATCTCGCGGCGGGAGTTGGGCTCGGCTTTGCGGCATTGCAGTTTCGAGACCGTGCGTCGGCAGCACGACAGCGCAAGCTCGAGGCCTTGGTTGAGGAGCGCACGCGGGAGATGCGAGCCGCGCAAGCGGAACTGCGACGGCAGGCGACGCTCGACAGCCTGACGGGGCTGATCAATCGAGGGGAAGTCGAACGGCGCCTGCAGGAGCGGCTGAGTGGCGAGCATGTCGCCGGCGAGACGATGGTCGCGATGCTCGACATCGATCATTTCAAGAAGGTGAACGATCAGCAGGGCCATCTGGTCGGCGATGAGTTGCTGCGCGCGATCGGCGTTCGTCTGACTGCCATGTTGCGTGACGGCGACTTGGCTGGGCGATTTGGCGGCGAGGAATTCATCCTTGTCCTCGGTGACCGTGACGGGCGCGCAGCGGAGCGGCTCCTCACTGTTCACCAGGTGATTGGCCGCAACCCGTTTCACTTGGGGGAGGCGTGCCTGCCGGTTACGTGCTCGATCGGCCTCGCGTGGGC
>CAXUIA010000246.1:0-3324 GCA_964250835.1 uncultured Acetobacteraceae bacterium
GCCTGGCCGGCGAGGAAGGGCAGCAGGAGCTGGAATGCGACATCGCGGACCTCCGACAGGGTTACGCCACCATGGCGGGCGAGGACGGCGCTGACGAGGAACGGAGTGGCGATGATACCGAGCAGGTTGGATGTGGTGGCGGCGACGATGGCGGCGGCGACATTGCCGCCGGCGATCGAGGTGAACGCGATCGAAGACTGAACGGTCGAGGGCAGCAGGCAGACGAAGACCACGCCGAGCCATAGCGAAGTGCTTAGAAAGGCGGCAACAACCGCTTGCAGGCCGAGGCCGAGCAAAGGGAAGAGAACAAAGGTGGCGGCGAGGATCGTCAGGTGCAGGCGCCAATGGATCAGGCCGGCGACGGTCGCATCGCGCGACAGCCTGGCTCCTTGCAGAAAGAACATGATCGCGATGGCGGCGGCCGTGACATCAGCGGTGACGAGCGCCGCTTCTCCACGACAGGGCAGAAGGCTTGCCAGCAGGACGGTCGCGAGCAATGCCGTGATGAAGCCGTCCGGCAGGAGCGCTTTGAACATGGGGTCTCATTGCATCGCGTGAGGTGACACGCCACCCTGACGCGCATGCGAACACGTCTTCCTTTGGCGATCTGCCTGCTTGTGTTGACGGCGGCGCGGACCGCGCCAGCCCCCGATGGTTGGGCCGATCCGGGATGGGATGGCGCGAGATGCGGGTTGCTCACGATCGCGGCGGAGCGGCAGGCGGGAAATCCGGGCGATCGACAGGTGCAGGACTTCGCGGCGTCACTGTCGGCGCTCGGCGAACCGGACATCAAGGTGTCGCACCTTGGAGCGGCACAGGTGCGGACGCACGGGCCGGCGTCGCTCGACATGCTGGCGCCGCTGTTTGCCGGCGGATTGCTCGTGGCGCTCGAGCGCAACCGGCCGCATGGCTGCGACCTGATGCACGCGTTCCGTCGCTCGGCCGAGCAGGCGGCGTCCTTGCCCGAGGGCGCGCAGGCGGAGGAGCGCTGGCGCGGGTTGCGGGTGGAAACGGGCGACGATGTCTACCAGGCGGCGACGCTGCGGCTGCATGCCGAGAACGATGCGGGCGGTCTGACGCGCGTGGTGGAGGAAGCGAGCGGGTTGTCGTCGGCTGGCAACGACCGTGACGCCGCGCCGATCGAGCACGCGTCGATCAGGGTCGCGATACCGCACGACCGGCTGGTTTCGCTGGCAGAGGGGCACACACTCACAGCCGACGATGTGGTGCACGTGGAGCGGATGGAGCTCAGCAGCGCAGACACGCACGTTCAAGCGAGCGGAGAAGTGCGGCCCGCGGCACGCAGCGGGCACATGCTGGTGCGAGCGGCCAACATGGAGGGGATCAAGTCAGCGCTGCCGGCAGGAGATCGGGACCGGGCGGGTGCGGCGTTCCTGATCATGCGTCTGGCGGCGAAGGAGGAGGCGGACGGAACTTTGGTGTGGGACGTCGCGTGGGACGATGGACACGTGACGATCAATGGTGTGGCGCTGCCGATGCGCTTCTGAGGGGTAGAACCGATGGAGTATTCCAATCTCGGTCGGACGGGACTGAAGGTGTCTCGTCTGTGTCTGGGCTGCATGACCTATGGCGAACCTGCGCGTGGTTCGCACGAATGGACGCTGCCGGAGGCGGAAAGCATGCCGTTCTTTCGTCAGGCGTTCGAGCTGGGGATCAACTTCCTTGATACCGCCAACGTCTATTCGGCCGGATCGAGTGAGGAGATTACCGGGCGCGCGATCCGTGAGTTCGGTCGTCGCGACGAGGTCGTGCTGGCGACGAAGGTGCACGGCCCGATGCGGACGGATCCGAATGGGCGCGGGTTGTCACGCAAGGCGATCATGGCGGAGATCGATGCGTCGCTTCGCCGATTAGGGACCGATTATGTGGACCTGTATCAAATCCACCGGTTTGATCCGCTCACGCCGGTCGAGGAGACGCTGGAGGCGCTGCACGACGTGGTGCGCGCCGGGAAGGCTCTCTATATCGGCGCGTCCTCGATGCATGCGTGGCAATTCTGCAAGGCGCTGAATGTGGCCGAGCTGCATGGCTGGACACGGTTCGTCTCGATGCAGAACCATATGAACCTGCTGTATCGCGAGGAAGAGCGGGAGATGCTGGGGCTTTGCGTCGAGGAGGGGGTGGGTGTCATTCCGTGGAGCCCACTCGCGCGTGGGCGGCTGACGCGGCCGGCGGGGGAACAGGACACCAAGCGGGCCGGAACGGACGCGTTCATGCGGACGCTGTATGACGCGACGGAGGCGGCGGACCGGCGTGTGATCGAGCGAGTGGGCGATGTCGCCGAGCGTCTCGATGTGCCGCGCGCGCAGGTGGCCCTCGCCTGGCTGCTGGGGAAGCGGGGGGTTACGTCGCCGATCGTGGGCGCGTCGAAGCCGCATCATCTGCAGGACGCCGTGGCGGCGCTGTCGCTTCGGCTGTCTGACGACGACGTGCGGGCTTTGGAGGAGCCGTATATCCCCCATGCAGTCGCAGGATTTAGCTGAGGGAAGGGCGAGAACCGTTTGCCGGGTCTGGGGCAGAGCCCCGAGCTTCTAGTGCGGTGCTCCTGTTGTGGCATCCGCGCCGCTTCTGTTGTTGTCGAGGACAACGTTGCGGCCGTGGTTCTCGATGTCGCTCGGCACACCCATGCCGGCGAAGACGTTTCCAGTGATGGCGCCGTTGGCTTCTCCAGCGCATGTCGTGATGCCGTGCGAGAGATATTGGAACGAGTTGCCAACGATGGTGTGGGCGAACGGACGCATGCAGTCGTAGACGCCCCAGCCGAGCGCGTCTGCGTCGACCAGGACGTTGTCGTTAAATGTCGTGCTTTGCGAGAAGCCGGTCAGCCAGAAGCCGATCCAGCCGGGCGGGTTGGAGGCTTGGCGGTTGCCGTAGCCCCAGAAGAGATTGCCGCCAATTTCGTTATCAGTGCTGCCGATCAGCGTGAGGTCGCGATATCGGGATTGCACCAGACTGTCGTGAAGACTGAATAGCTCGTCGCCTGCACCCGCGTCCGGCGTGAGCTCGCGAATGCCGAATGCAGAGGCGATGAAGTGTGCAGCGATGATGTGCACACCCTGGACGCCGCGGAAGTCAAAGGCGCTTTCGCCGCCGACGGACACAAGGTTCAGAAACGTGCTGTCGATGCCGTAGCCGCCATGACTGCCGTGCCAGTAGTAGGAGGTGCCGTGGCCGGTCGCGGCGGTCCGCTCCCATGTCGGTGCGTTGTCCTCCGCTCTGGCCGAGGGCATCGGAACGTCGCTCGCGGACACCCGGCCGGGCGGATTGCCGACCTGCAGATCCGACCATTCGGCGTTGGCCAGG
>CAXUIA010000246.1:3334-3994 GCA_964250835.1 uncultured Acetobacteraceae bacterium
CGCCGTAGGCTGCCTCCCGACATAGAGCGCGGTGCCGGAGAACGGCACACCGCCGTTGGCGCCTGGCAACTTGACGACCGAGAAGCCGGACAACACTGCGGCGGCTCCGTCATCGATCAGGCCGTCGCGGTTCGGCATCTCGGTAACCGCGAGCGCGCTTGCGCCGGTCGTGGTCAGAAGCGTCGTCAAGCCAATCCCGGCACCCTGCAGGCGGAAGCCATCAGTGTCGGTGACGTCGATGGTGCGTGACAGCAGGCACTTGCCGGGTGGCAATGTCACGATGACAGCGCGGTCATCGGCACCAGAGGCGTTGACGGCGTGTTGCAGCGCGTCGGTGTCATCGCTGCCGATGAAGGCGGAGCCATCGCCGGATTTGGATCCCGCAAAGCCGTTGCCGGAGAGCGTTGCGGTGCCGCGCGCCGCATCGACGGAGACGATGGTGCGGGCCGCGCCGGGCCCGCCGCCGCTTTCGTAGGCGCCAACAAACAGCTTGCCGACGTCGGCGCGCGTAAAGGGATGGTGTGCGCTGCTGATGACGTGGGTGTGCGCGGAGAATGTGAGATCGCCCCACACGTGACCGTCGCAGGCGATGCCCGGCTCCGCCTCCGCGTGACGGAAAGTACAGGCGAGCAGTATTGCCGCCAGTGCTGGTGCTCTGTG
>CAXUIA010000247.1:0-3992 GCA_964250835.1 uncultured Acetobacteraceae bacterium
CGTTCCGAGACGTGATCCGCTTTGCTGGCGGCGTAGGCCACGCGGGAGATGACGCTCGACGGCAGGCGGAACGTGGCCAGCGAGAGCAAAGCCGACAGCCAGGATGACTGCCAGCGAAGGCCAGCCGCCGCCGCCGCGAGGGCAGCCTGGGCGTCGGCGAAGGCGGCCGGGCCGGTGTGCAGTGCGCCGAGCAGGTCGGCCAGCACAATGAGGCGATCGACCTGGCCGAACAGCGGCGAGACGAGTGCGTCACGTGTGGCGTCGACGTAGGCGTCGTAGCGGCGGCGAAGCAGTTCGGCCAGCGGGCTCCCGCCTGCCAGCGGAAAAAAGAACGACCAGGGCGGAGCGGCGCCTGGCGCGGGCATGAGGAAGCGGCCGGGCTGGAGCAGCGACAAGCCCTGGCGGTCGCGCAGCCGAACGAGGGTGTCGACGTAGAGGCGGTGACCGGAGGCGGCGAGCGCGTCGTCGGCGGCTGCCCGCGCAGGCAAAGCGCGAATAAAGGCAAGAAAGTCGCCGGTCTCCCCCAGCAGCTCCGGGCGATCAAGACGCGCGATTGTCTCGACGGACCAGCGATCGAACGCTTGGCTGAGCAGCGGCAGGTCGATCAGCCACTCGCCCGGATAGTCGAGCAGCTCCAGACGAAGCGTCCGTGACGGGAGCAGACCGCCGTCGAGTTCGAGGTCGAATGCGAGCAGGGAGACTGCGTCGGTGCGGTCTGGCCAGCGCGGCGGATCGGCCGCGAGAGCGGCGAGATGGGCGCGGTGATCGAACAGCGGCAGCGAACCCGCAGCGCCCGGCGCAACCTTGACGCGCGTGAGACGACCGCCGAGCGCGCCCGGCGCAAGCAGGTTCGCGGCCAGCGACGTGAGCAGCACGGTCTTGCCCGCGCGCGCGAGCCCGGTCACGCCCACGCGCACAGTCCGAGTACGAAGGTAGTCGATAGGGTTGCGCACCACCTGAGGGGGTCTGGGGTCCTAGCCCCAGCGGGTCAAGGGCAGAGCCGTTGGGTCTTCACGACCCCCGGCGAGGCTTGAGCTCAACCACCGTGGATCCCTCCACGCTCGGCGCGCCCAGCAGGTCCGCCACCCGCCGCGCCAGCTGCTCGCGCTTGAACGGCTTGCTGATCAGTTGCACGCCGTCATCCAGCCGGCCGCCATGGACGATGGCGTTCTCGGTGTAGCCGGACATGAACAGCACACGCACCTGCGGGCGTACGGCGGTAATGCGGTCGGCGAGCTCGCGACCTCGAAGCGATCCGGGCAGGACGACATCGGTGAGCAGCAGCGCGACGTCACCAGCATGCGCGCCGAAGGTGAGCAGGCCTTCGTCGCCGTCTGCCGCTTGCAGGACCCGGTAGCCGAGGTCGGTCAGGATGGCGACCGCCACCTCACGCACGGCCGGCTCGTCCTCGACGACGAGGATAGTGGCCGAGCCGCGCGGCAGGTCGACTGGACTGCCAATCCGCGGAGCGGCTTGTGCCTGGGCGCCGGTGGCGCGCGGCAGATAGATGCGGACCGTGGTGCCTTCGCCAGGCTCGGAATAGATCTTCACGTGTCCGCCGGATTGCTTGACGAAGCCGAATACCATCGCGAGGCCGAGACCCGTGCCCTTGCCGTCCGGCTTGGTGGTGAAGAACGGCTCGAAGACGCGCCCGAGCACGTCCTGCGTCATGCCGTGGCCGGTGTCGGAGACGGCGATCATGGCGTAATCGCCTGCGGTGACCTCGGCGTGACGGCGGGCGTAATCCTCGTCGAGCACCTTGTTGGCGAGTTCGATGGTCAGCCTGCCCCCGCCCGGCATGGCATCGCGCGCGTTGAGCGCGAGGTTGAGCACCGCGTTCTCGAGCTGAGCCGCGTCCGCCATGGCAGGCCAAAGACCGGCGGTATCGACGAAACGGATCTCGATGTGCTCACCCAGCGTCCGGCGCAGGAGAGGAAGGATGTCGGGGATCGAGGCGGCGAGATTGATCGGCCCGGGCGCCAGCGGCTGGCGGCGGGCAAAGGCGAGCAGCTGGCTGGTCAGTGTGGCGCCGCGCTGTGCGGCCCATACGGCACGCTCGATCCGCGCCGCCAGCACTGTGTCGTTGGTCAGCTTGCCGCGGGCAAGCTCGAGATTGCCGAGAATGACCGTGAGCAGGTTGTTGAAGTCGTGCGCGATGCCGCCGGTGAGCTGGCCGATCGCCTGCATCTTCTGTGCTTCGCGCAGAACCGCTTCGGCCTGCACGCGCTTGGTCATGTCCGAAATCGTCAGCACGAAGCCGCCGTCCGGCATCGAGGTGCGGCGGATTTCGAGCGAGCGGCCGCCCGACATGACCCGCTCGTAGGTGACGACCTCGCCGGAGGGCTGCCCGCCATGCCGGATCTGATCCTCGGTTTCGAGAAGAGGTCCGCTGTCGCTCGACGGCATGATAAAGGCCGCATACGGCGTGCCTGCCTGGAGGATCGATCGCGGCAGGTGCAGCAGGACGTGAAAACACTCGTTCCAGTTCACCAGGCGGTTGTCGGCGCCGAACACCGCCACGCCTTGGCTGAGACTGTCGAGCGAGGTGCGCAAGCGCTGAGCCACCCGCCGCTGATCGCTTTCGGCGCGTTGCGATCGTGACCAGGCCTGGTTGAGCATGCGCGCCGCACCCACCAGGGCCGCCAGCGAGATCAGGGTTCCGATCGCCACCAGCGTGCGCACCCAAACGCCACGGCTGTCGCTCTCGGCGAGCCGGCGTGCAAGCAGGCGACGCTCATCGGCTGTCATTTCGTCGAGAACCGACTGACAACGCAGCGAGAGGTCGCGTCCGACATCGGTGCGCACGACACGGAGCGCCGCGTCGAGCCCGACGCTTCGACGCAGTGCAATGGTCTGCGCCAGCTCCTCGAGCTTGCGCTGAACGAGCGGTGCAACTGCGCGCAGACGCACCTGCTGCCGCGGTTCATCGGCGGTCAGGCGCTGCAACTCGCCTTCGAGATAGCTCACCTGGCCGATCGCGGCCTGATAGGGCGTGAGGTATGCCTCCTCGCCGGTGAGCAGGAAGCCGCGCTGGCCGGTCTCCACGTCGCGCAGCGCGATGTTGAGGCCGCCGATCGTCTGCAGCACGGCCTCGCTGTGCTGCGACCAGATCCGTGCTGAGCGCAGGGCCGCGAACCGGTCCCACGTCGTTCCGCCCACGACGATCACCACCGCGATCAGAACGGCGAACACGACGAAGTTGGCGCGTGCAACGATGTAGCTGGTCATGTCATCCCGCCCGGTCGGCGTGTGGAGATAAGTGTGCCGGCAGCAGCGTTCCTATTGGTCGTATCGGGAAAGGTTGGGCGCGGCAATGATCGGCGCCCAATGGCGATTGCCGCCAAGTGCCACTGTCAGGCGAACCAGCGCGGGCGGGGTCGCCTCCTTCCACGCCCCGACCCACTTGCCGTCCGCATGCCGCCAGTAGCCGAAGGTGATGCCCTCGACCCCGGTCGCGAGCACCGTCCGCATCGGCGCCGGCGGATGTCCGACGCGCACCGCGTGCAGGTGCGGAGCAAGTTGAAGGATCAGCCGGCCGTCGTCGGCGGCCAGCCGCGCATCGGCGAGGTTGGTCGCGGGCTCGCCGATCTTGACCGGCAGGATAGTGGTGAAGGCGAGCTCGCTGCTGGTGCCGATCACGCTGGGCGCGTCGGCGTTGCCGACCGGCGCGATCCCCGTCAGCAGATTGGACAGCACCCGGTCGGCGACGTCGAGATCGGCGTCTTGCGCGACGGTGTCGGTCTGCAGCCGCCAGGCGGTGAGGCCAAACTGTATTCCCTGCGCAAGCCCGGCGGCGAGGAAGCCGAACACGATAAGCGCGGCGACCACCTCGATCAGCGTGAAGCCGCGATCGGCCCGGCATCGGTCAACGAGTGGGCGCACACTCATGAGGAACCCGGCGGCACCACGGCGGCCCGCTTCGTGTCGAGCTGCACGCCCCGCTTATTGTCGCCGTCCTCCCACGAGATCGACACGGCAACATCGTACAGGAC
>CAXUIA010000248.1:0-3969 GCA_964250835.1 uncultured Acetobacteraceae bacterium
GCGCTGCTCCCTGCCCGGCATCAGGGACACCGGCCTCACGCTCGCCCGCAACGACCAGACCGTGCGCGGTCTGGCCGAAACCGCCGGCGATCCGCGCTTCGCCTGGGACAGCTATCGCCGCTTCGTCCAAATGTACGGTTCGGTCGTGCTCGGCGTCGATCATCACCGCTTCGAGGAGATCATCGAGGAGGTCAAGCTGGACGCCGGGCTCGTCCTCGACACCGATCTCACCGCGCACGACTGGGAGCGCGTCGTCGGCGAGGCAGTCGCGCTCGTCGAGCGCGAGACCGGACGCCCCTTCCCGCAAGATCCGCGCGACCAGCTCTGGGGCGCCATCGCTGCCGTGTTCGGATCATGGATGAACCCGCGCGCCAACACCTACCGCCGGCTGCACGACATCCCCGCCGACTGGGGCACCGCCGTCAACGTCCAGGCCATGGTGTTCGGCAACATGGGCGAAACGAGCGCCACCGGCGTCTGCTTCACCCGCAACCCCTCGACCGGCGAGAACCTGTTTTACGGGGAATACCTGCTCAACGCCCAGGGCGAAGACGTCGTGGCGGGCATCCGAACGCCGCAACCCATGTCGCGGCACGCCGCCAAGCACGGCGAGACCGCCATGGAGGACGCCCTGCCGGACGCCTACGCCGAGCTCGGCCGTGTCCGCGACATCCTCGAGCGCCACTACAGGGACATGCAGGACATCGAGTTCACCGTGCAGCAGAACAAGCTCTACATGCTGCAAACACGCGGGGGCAAACGAACCGCCGCCGCCAGCTTGCGGATCGCAGTCGAGATGGTGGGCGAAGGACTGATCGACCGCCACGAGGCCGTCGCCCGCGTCAGCGCCGCCGCCCTCGACCAGCTTCTGCACCCCACCCTCGACCCCGACGCCAAGCGCGTGCTGCTGTCCAAAGGCCTGCCGGCAAGTCCGGGCGCTGCCTGCGGCACGATCGCCTTTTCCGCCGACGAGGCCGAGCGCCGCGCCGCCGGTGGCCAGTCGGTTATCCTGGTCCGCGCCGAGACCAGCCCCGAGGACATCCACGGCATGCACGCCGCCCGCGGCGTGCTCACCACGCGCGGCGGCATGACCAGCCATGCCGCCGTCGTCGCCCGCGGCATGGGCCGGCCCTGCGTCGCAGGCGCCGGCGGCATCGGCGTCGACGAGAAGCAGCGCACGCTCTCGTCAGGTGGCGTCACGCTCGGCGAGGGCGATACCATCACGCTCGACGGGGCCACCGGCGAGATCTTCGTGGGCGAAGTGCCGACCGTCGAGCCCACCCTGTCGGGCGAGTTCGGCGAACTGATGGGCTGGGCCGACGAAATCCGGCGCATGCGCGTCCGCGCCAACGCCGAAACGCCGCTCGACGCGCAGACCGCGCGCCGTTTCGGCGCCGAGGGCATCGGCCTCTGCCGCACCGAACACATGTTCTTCGATCCCTCCCGGATCGGCGCCATGCGAGAAATGATCATGTCCAACGACGCGGCCGGCCGCCGTGTCGCACTCGCCAAGCTCCTGCCGTTCCAGCGTGGGGACTTCCTTGACCTCTTCCGCATTATGGCCGGCCTGCCGGTCACCATCCGCCTGCTCGATCCGCCGCTCCACGAGTTCCTGCCGCGCAGCGATACCGAAATCAGCGACGTCGCCCGCGGCCTCGGCGTGGACCCCGACATTGTCCGGCGTCGCGGCGCCGAACTGGCCGAGACCAACCCGATGCTGGGCCATCGCGGCTGCCGTCTCGGCATCACCTATCCCGAAATCTACGAGATGCAGGCGCGCGCCATCTTCGAGGCCGCCATCGCGGTCGCCAACGAAACCGGCCAGCCCGTCGCGCCCGAAATCATGATCCCGCTCGTGGGCGCCCCGCGCGAACTCGAAGTCACCCGCGCGCTGATCGAACGCGTCGCCGCCGAAGTCCTCGCCGGCACCTCCATCACCTACAGCGTCGGCACGATGATCGAGCTCCCGCGCGCCGCCCTGCTCGCCGACCAGATCGCAAAAAGTGCCGACTTCTTCTCGTTCGGCACCAACGACCTCACCCAGACCACCTTTGGCTTCTCGCGCGACGACGCGGGCAAGTTCCTTCCGCACTACGTTGAAGCCGGCATCCTGCCCAAAGACCCGTTCATCTCGCTCGACCAGGACGGCGTGGGCGCGCTGATCCGCATGGCCTCCGACAAGGGCCGCCGCATCAAGAACACCATCAAGCTCGGCATCTGCGGCGAGCACGGCGGCGACCCGGCCTCGGTCAACGTCTTCGAAACGCTGGGGCTCGACTACATCTCCTGCTCACCCTACCGCGTCCCCGTCGCCCGCCTCGCCGCGGCGCAGGCCGTCCTCAAGTCCGGGCTCGACCACGCCGCGTAATGTCAACGGCTCCGCGACCGGGCGCAACACAGTCTCGGCTTGTCACCCATCACCCACTGCCGCTAACAAACTGCCGTGAACTGTTCGTACGAGTGATGACACGATGGCCACAGACACTCTTCTCGAAGGCGCCAACGGCACCTGGGACACCGCCAACATCTGGAGCGATGGCGTCCCCCCGGCCCCTGGCGATACCGTTGTCCTGACTGGATTGGGCGGCTCGGCACCGGTCGACAACAGCGATTCAGGTTCGAAACACCCGACCCTCATCGACGACAGCAAGGCGCCGTCTGATGTGACGCTCAGCGATCAGGTCCTGGTCAACGAGGGGGACTCAGTCATCTATGACCCAGGGCTCATCGTCATCTCCACGCTCGACGTTCCGGCGGGCGACGAGCTCGTGCCCGGCAACACCATCTCCAACACCGTCGACATGCTCGGCGACGGCTCGCTCGCCTCGATGGACGCGGAGCCCCCGCCTTTCACCGCCGGCAGCGTGATCAATGTCAACGGCTCGGCCGTCATCAACAGCTACTTCAGTTCCCAATTCAACGGCACGATCAACGTGGGCCTGCCGTTCGCCGTTGATGGCGCGGCAACAGCCGCGCCCGCCGCCAACGTCAACGGCTACAGCAGCGAGCTCGACCTCGAAATCTCGCCCGACGGCTCGTGGCTGGACAACCAGGGCACCTATTCGCTCACCGGCTACGTGCCCTCGCCCACCAACAACGGCACCATCAACATCGGTGCATCGAGCGCGTTCCGCTTCAAGCTCGCCCAAGTCCCGGAATCCAACGACGTCTTGCAGCCGATCATCGGCGGTCCGCCGGGCACTCCGACACTTATCGAGTATAATCCGACCGCCTCGCAATTCATCAACAACGGCACCATCAACGTCGAGGCCGGCGGCAACGCGAGCTTCTACGACCAAACACCCTACGACCTCCTAGGTCTCTACAACGGCGACCAGGTCATCAACAACGGCACGATCAACGTGCTGGGCGCCCAAGGTGCGACCACGACCTTCTACAGCGAGGACCCGATCGTCGGCGGCGTCCTCAACATCGATGGCGGCACCGCCACCGATCCGAGCGCGACCACGGCCGAACTCTGGACCAAGACCACCAACACGCTGATCTCCGTCAACGATGCGACCCTGCGTCTCGACCTCCACGTGCCGGGTTATGGCGACACAACCGAGCCTGGCCAGTATAGCGGCAGCAACATTGAATTGACCGGTTCGAACGACGTAGTCTGGGTCACGTTGAGCCAGGTTGACGTGAATAATGCGCTTAATCTCATCCATGCGGCCGGAGCCGTCACCGATCCGATCTATAATTTCAAAGCGGGCGATCAAATCCAGCTCACCTACCAGAACTACAACAACTTCTTCTACTTGGGCAAAGGCCAGTATACCTTCACCTCGAGCTGGGATCAGGCAACGCACACGCTTGAAGTCGACGCCACGGTGCCGCCGAACCTCGTAAACAACGGCAGCACATCCGAGTTCATGACGCTGACGCTCGAGGGCAATTACGACCCGTCGAGCTTCCAGCTTTCAGTCGTGCAGCAGCCGCAGCATGGCGGCGCTCTCGTCACCC
>CAXUIA010000249.1:0-3676 GCA_964250835.1 uncultured Acetobacteraceae bacterium
CTCGGCTCCGCCTCCAACGTCGACTCCGGCTGGGCCGAGGAGGAAGCCCTCGACGAGGTGGCCGGGCGGCGCCGATGAGCGGGCAGGCGGTCGCGCGACGGTGGGCGCCGCCGCGACTGGACGCCGAAACGGCAAGTCTGATCAACGTGCTCGCGGCACGACGCAAGCTGCCGGACTTCCAGGACCAGGCGGTGTGGACGGAGCCGCCCGGCCCGGTCGTCGAGGCGGCGGAGATCGGCTTCACGCTGGGCGGAGCGCCGGCCTGCGCACTGGTGCCACCCGCGTTGCTGCGCCGGCTGCTCGACGGGCTCGATTTGGCCGCATCGTCCGCGCAGGGCGAATGGCGCGGCTTGCTGCTGGAGTTGGCGCTGCAGGACATGCTCGACCAGCTCGAACGAGTGGCGCCGTTCCTGGCGATCCGCCCGATCGAAACGCCGCCGATGGGCGAGGACTGCGTGACGATGGGCGTGGCCGTCGGTGCGGACAGGCTGCGCGTGACCCTTTCGGCCGACGCCGCCAGGCTCGCGGCAAGCGCGCTGGAACGGATCCCGCCCGCGCGCACCCGCCTGCCAGGCCTGACGATCACGGTGTCGCTGCGCGCGATGGCGACGACCCTGCCGCTCGACGCGCTGCGCCGGCTGGTGGCGGGCGACGTCGTGCTCGCCGACGGGCTTGCCGACGGCGCGGTGCTGGCGGTCGCCGGCGAACGGATCGCATGGCACGCGGTGCGCAGCGGAACACAGCTAAGAGTGACGAGCGTGGCCCGGCGCGCGGCGTCGGCCGGATGGAAGGACTGGCTGATGATGGAGGACGATGAGGCGGAGGGCGCGCTCGCAGAGGTGCCGGTGAGGCTCGTCTTCGAGCTCGGACGCCTCGAACTGACGCTGGCAGAGCTGGAGGCGATCGGACCGGGCCATGTCTTCGACCTGGCGCGGCAGGAGGCGGAGGCGGTCGACATCGTCGCCAACGGGCGCCGGATCGGACGCGGACGCATCGTGGACGTCGCGGGCGTGCTCGGCGTGCAGGTGGTGCGGATCGAGCGATGAACACGTCGCTGCTGCCGATCATCATCGGCACCGCCGCGATCGGTCTCATCCCGTTCCTGGTGATCACGACGACCGCGTTCCTGAAGATCTCCGTGGTGCTGTTTCTGGTGCGAAACGCGCTCGGCACCCAGCAGACGCCGCCCACGCTGGTGATGTATGCGATCGCCATCGTGCTGACCGCCTACGTTTCCGCCCCGCTCGCGGGTCTCGTCTACGCCAAGCTGAACGCCCCCGGCGTCGACCTCGCCACGCCCGACGGGCTGCGCGCGGCGGGCACGTCGATCGCGGGGCCGTTGCGCGACTATCTCGGGCATTACACGCCGCCGGCGGAAAAGCAGTTTCTGCTGACGGCGGCGCGCCGGATCTGGCCGCCCGAATTCTACCCGGAGGCAACGACGGACAACCTCCTGATCGCCATCCCGGCCTTTGTCGTCTCCGAGCTGAACCGGGCCTTCGAGACCGGCTTCCTGCTCTACCTGCCGTTCATCGCGGTCGATCTGATCGTCTCCAATGTCCTGATGGCGATGGGCATGGTGATGGTCTCGCCGCTGGTGATCTCGACGCCCTTCAAGATCTTCCTCTTTGTTCTGGTCAACGGCTGGACCCGCCTGCTGCACGGGCTCGTCCTGAGCTACGCGCGATAAGGAGCGGTCATGCGAGAGGATGAGCTGATCCACCAGTTCGACCAGATCCTGCTGCTGGTGCTGATGCTGTCGGCGCCGGTGCTGGGCGTCGCGGCCGCCGTCGGACTGGTCGCGGGTTTGCTGCAGGCCGTGACCCAGATCCAGGACCAGTCGCTGCCGCAGGTGCTCAAGCTCATCGCGGTGCTGCTGACGGTGGTGATCGCCGGCCCGCTGCTCGCGGGGACGCTGGTGCGCGAAACACGCACCATCCTGGACACCCTTCCCTTGATCGCCCTGTCGAGCCGCGCGCCGTGAGCGGTCACAACGGCGCGAGCCGCCCGAGCGGCAACCGGTATCCGGACATGGACGCCGCCGGAACGGTTGACGGTGAGCAGCACGCATCTTTTGTTGGACGGATGAGACAAATTCGATCGTTCTCGCAATTTCTGTGTGCTGGCGCCTGTCTGATCGGCATCTGCCTCCTCCCGCTTCTCTCCCGCGCGCAGGAGGCCGGGACACCGGTATTGGCGGTGCCCGCTGTTCGGCACGGCGCGGTGTCGCTGCACACCGGCGAGGGACGCCTGATCCGTCTCGATCACCAGGCGCGTAACGTGCTCGTCGGCGACGCCGCGATCGCTGACGTGCAGGTCATCTCGCCCACCGAACTCTACGTCTACGGACGCAAGCCGGGTGTCACGACCCTGTCGGCGGTCGACGGCGAAAGCGGCAGCGAAGCGCAGCTCACGCTGGACGTGACGCGAAGCGGGGCTGCCGCGGCGCAAACCCTGCCGCACGGCTCGTCCCTCCGGGTTCGCTTCGACGGCGACCGGCTCCTCGTCGAGGGACCGGTGACCGACCTCGGCCAGGCCTACGGCGCGGCGGCGACCGCCGACGCATTCAACGCCAGCAAGCAGCCGCCGCTCGATCAGACCGAACTCGCCGGCGCGCAGCAGGTGACGCTGCGGGTCCGGATCGCCGAAGTGTCCCGCTCGACCCTCAACCAGCTTGGCCTGAACTTCGACGTCGCAGCCAATCCGGGCAGCTTCACGGTCGGATTGATCACCGGGAGCTTTTTCGGATCGAGTGCCGCGAGCGCCCTGACGAGCTCGATCGCGGGAACCGGCACAAGCACCAGCACCAACAATTTCGGCCAGGCGAGCGCCGGCATCGCCACCCACCGGGTGAACGCCAACCTCCTGCTGAACGCGCTGCAAAGCGAGGGCTTGGTGACCACGCTGGCCGAGCCCAACCTCACCACGATTTCCGGACAGACCGCGAGCTTTCTGGCCGGCGGCGAAGTGCCGATCCCGGTGCCGCAGGCGCTCGGTGTCACCACCATCGACTACAAGAACTACGGCGTCCGGCTCAGCTTCACGCCGACATTGCTGCCGGGAGAGCGGATTGCGATGCGTGTGCATCCTTCGGTCAGTGAGATCAGCAGCGCAAACGCGGTCTCCATCGCGGGAACCACCGTGCCGTCGTTTGTCGAGCGCGACGCGCAGTCCAACGTCGAAATGGCCAGCGGACAAACGCTGGCGATCGCCGGGCTCTTCCAACGCACGGATCAGAACAACATCAGCAAGTTCCCCTTCCTCGGCGACGTGCCGATCCTCGGCGCGCTGTTCCGTTCCACCAGCTACCAGCACAACGAGACCGAGCTGGTCATCCTGGTCACCCCCTACATCACCAAGCCGGTGTCGGACCCCGACGCCTTTCCGCTGCCGGGCCAGCCTCCCGCCTACGTCAAAGCCTCGGCGCCGTCGGTCGCCGCCGGCTTCGTGGCCAACTGACATGCGCCGGATCCTGATCCTGGGCGGTTTGGTCCTGACGGCGTGTCAGCCGCAGACCGTCAACCCGAACTGGCAGTATCGCCAAGCGGCCGTTCAGCCGCCGCTGACCCTGTCCTATGCGCCGGGCCGGATTGATCCGCCCCCGCTCGAGGCCGCACGCGTGCGCGCGCTCGGTTCGCAACTGCCGCCGACCGCGGTGCCGGTGTTCTATGGCGCA
>CAXUIA010000249.1:3708-3964 GCA_964250835.1 uncultured Acetobacteraceae bacterium
CCTGCGCGCGCAACTGCCCGCACTCGGTCCGGACGAGGCGATCCTGGAGACGCCGACGCCGCGCGCGATCCTGTCGGACGCCTGCCGCGGGCCTGGACAGCGAACGCCGGGCGGGATCTGGCCGGGTGACGACGCGACCGCGCCGGTCCTGCTGCCCCCCGGCTGCGCGGTGGAAAGCGACCTGCAGGCGCAGGTGACCGAGCCGCGAGACCTGCTGCGCGGACGGCCCTTGCCGCCCGGAGCGTCGCTCCCGTAC
>CAXUIA010000250.1:0-3882 GCA_964250835.1 uncultured Acetobacteraceae bacterium
GGTGGATGGCGTTGCAGACTTTCTCAACCGTGCCGGTCGCGTTCTCCAGCACGGGCGTGAGCTGGACGGCGGCGGCACGGATCGTGTTCATGAGGTCTGGTCAGACCGTCCAGGTGTCCAGGACGAAGGCGTTGTCTCGCTTGTGGAGCAGCATGCAGTCGAGCACGTCGCGCGGGTTGATCGGGCGCACGCCCTCCATCAAGGAGGGCTCGCCGTGGCCGTAGCGGGCTTGCAGCGAGAAGCGGCAGGCGTAGACCTTGCCGCCCTCGTCGATGAACTTCTTGAGCTGATTGTTGAAGTTCTGGTGGCCCGGAAAGGCTTCGTCGCCCAGGCGGGGGAAGCCGCGTAGAACCGCGAGCGTCACGCCGGGGCCGTAGAGCAGGATCGTGGTCTCGAAGCCCTTGCGCTGCAGGCGCGTGGCCTGAAGCAGGTTGACCAGGCCGATGGAGCCTTCGAACGCGACCGTGTGGAAGGCCACGAGCGCCTTTTGGCCCGGCTCCGCCTTGACGTCCTCGAACACCTTCTCTTCGTAGTCGACCAGGGCGTCGCCGATCTTGTGCTTAGGGTAGTCGACTGCGGGCATCGTGTGCTCCATCGCTTGGGCACTCGGCGTGTGGGCCGGGCAAGATTACTCGGCAAACGGTGTGCCATGACGGCAGTCCGTCCACGCGTCCGCAGCGGAGGTCGTTGATCCACATCATTGCATGCGTCCGGAGCAACAGCGCGGCGTCATCGCGTCGTCTGCATGTGGAAAGAGCAGTTGCCGGGTTCCGTCCTGAGCAGTTGATGCGCTTTCCCGCCGGCGAGCAGTCGGCACCATCCCGGCTGCGTGCCGGATCGCCCCTCCACACGCAGCGTGGTTCGGCACCGGACCTGCCGCGCGGGATTGCCTTGGCATGGGCAGTCTGTTGTCATCGGAGGCCGACCAATAGCCTGGCGTTCGAACCGGGGCGGTCGGGAGGGAGGGCTCTTGTTTCATCAGTTGCTGACGCCGATCGGCGGGAGCCTTTCCTTATCGTTTGGCGTGGCGAGCCTGCCAATCCTGACGGTGCTGGTGATGCTCGGGGTGTTGCGGCGGCCGGCTTGGCAAGCCTCGTTGGGTGGGCTGATCGTGGGCCTGGTGATCGCCGTGTCGCTGTGGCGCATGCCGGTCGGGCTGGCGCTCGACAGCGTGGCGGCCGGGATCGTCTTCGCGCTCTGGCCGGTGATGTGGATCGCGTTCAACGCACTTGTTCTCTACAACGTCGCAGTGACGTCGGGCCGCTTTGACGCGTTCCGGCAATGGATCCTGGAAAACCTGCCTTCCGACCGGCGCGTGGTGCTGATCGTCGTCGGGTTCTGTTTCGGCGCGCTGCTCGAAGGGATTGCGGGATTCGGGTCGACGATCGCGATCTCGTCTTCGCTGCTGATCCTGGTGGGCTGGAGCCCGCTTGAAGCGCTGACCTACTCGTTGATCTTTGATACGGCGCCTGTGGCCTACGGGGCACTCGGGATCCCGATCACCGTTCTCGGTCAAGTGACCCATCAATCGGACGTGACGCTGGGCGCGATGGTGGGGCGGCAGTTGCCCGTTCTGGCGCTGCTGCTGCCTTTCTACGTCATGGCGGTGTACGGTGGCCGCCGCTCGGTGCGCGCGCTGTGGCCATTGCTGCTGGTCGCCGGCGGCAGCTTCGCGTTGATCCAGTTCGGGACGTCGAACTTCTACGACTACCGGTTGACGGACGTTTTTGCCTCGCTCGGCTCGCTGCTGATCACCGTGGGCTTCTTGCAGGTTTGGCGACCGACGCCGGATGCGGAATTTCGGACCGCGCTGGTGCCGGCGGCATCGCCGTTGCCGGTCGCTGTGGCGCGGTCGTTGAGTGCGGCTGCAATGCGTATCTCGCCTTGGCAGGGCTGGATCCCGTGGATCATCGTCAGCGTGATCGTCGTGGTCTGGACCCATCTCCAACTCTACCTCGTCGGGCAGCAGAAGATCGCCTGGCCCGGGTTGGACAAGGCGGTGTTCATCACGCTGTTCAGCAAGCCTTATGCGGCCACCTGGGTGTTCCAGCCGCTGGCGACGGGCACGTCGATCCTGCTTGCCAACGTGCTGACGGCGATACTGTTTGGGTTAAGTCCACTCGCCTATCTGGAGTGCGTGATCAAGACGGTACGCCAGATCCGGCTGGCGGTGATGACCGTGTCGATGATCATGGGGCTGGCCTACCTGATGAACTATGCCGGGATGACCTACACGATGGGTGATGCAGCGGCACATCTCGGGCTGTTGTTCACGGTCGCTTCGGCGTTTCTGGGCTGGATCGCGGTGGCGCTGTCGGGAAGCGACACTTCGGGGAACGCACTGTTCGGCAATCTGCAAGTTGTGGCGGCGCATCAGCTCGGCTTGAACCCGATCCTGTTCGCGTCGACAAACTCGTCGGGCGGCGTGATGGGAAAGATGATCTCACCGCAGAACATCTCGACGGGCGCCGCGGTGACGGTGTTGAAGGGCCAGGAGGGGCTGATCTTTTCCAAGACCTTCAAGCACAGCGTGGCGCTCACGTTCGTGGTGGCGTTCATTACGGTCTGTCAGCAGTTCCTGTTTCCCTGGATGATCGCGCGGTAGGACGCGTCCGCCGCGTCGCGCATGGCGGACCACGCTTGGGCGACGTCGGATTGTTCGGTGGGCAGGGCGCCGACCGAGACCCGGACCATCCAGCGTCCGTGCGCGATGGCCGGCGTGACGTAGGCGCGGCCTGAGCGGTTGATGGCGTCGGCCCAGGCTCGGGTGTGCGCATCGAGTGATTGGCCGTGCAGGCCAGGAGGTTCGTGGATGACGCAGACAGTCTGCAGTGGGACGGGAGCGATGACGCGCCAGTCGGGCGTGCTGGCGACTTCGCGTTCGAGCAAGCGGGCATTTTGGATGTCGCGTCTGAGGCGGGCCTGAAGGCCCGAGATGCCCTGCTCGCGGATCGTGAACCAGAGTTTGAGCGCGCGGAAGCGGCGGCCGAGCGGGATGCCCCAGTCGCGCAGATTGCGGACCTTGCCGTCGACGTTCGACTGGAGGAACGACGGGTTGCTCGACATGACGCGGACCAGGTGTTCGGCGTCACGCACGTAGTAGAGCGAGCAGTCGAAAGGGACGCCCAGCCATTTGTGGGCGTTGACGACGATGCTGTCGGCGTCCTCGATGCCGTCCCACAGATGACGGCATTCGGGAAGGATCATCGCCGAGCCGGCCATGGCGGCATCGACGTGAAGCCAGACGTTCTGGTCGTGCGCGATGGCGGCGACACCGCGGATCGGATCGATGGCGGTGGTCGCGGTGGTTCCTGTGGTCGCGACGATCGCGCAGGGAAGGACGCCGCGGGCGACGTCGGCCTCGATGAGGGACGCGAGTGCTTCGGGGCGCATGGCAAGCGTCTTGTCGCAGGGAACGAGACGGAGATTGTCGCGGCCGAACCCGGCGAGGAGGGCCGCCTTGTCGACCGAGGAGTGGCTCTGGTCGGAGACGTAGATTGCGAGCGGGTTCGGTTGAGCTTGCAGCCCGCCTCGGGCGAGCGCGTAGCCGGTGGCGCGCTCGCGGGCGGTGATGAGGGCGACCAGAGTGCTGGTCGACGCGGTGTCCTGGATGACGCCGCGCCAGGCCTCCGATAGTCCCACCATCCGGCGGATCCAGTCGGTGGTGACCTCCTCGAGCTCGGTCAGCGCCGGGGAGGACTGCCAGGACAGGCCCAGGACGCCGAGGCCGGTGCTGACGAGGTCGCCCAGTATGCCGGCCGGCTCGGCGTTGGCGGGAAAGTAGCCGAAAAAGCGCGGGTGCTGCCACAGGGTAAGGCCGGGGACGATGATCCGGTCGAGGTCGTCGAGGATCCGGTCGAAAGACTCGGGATCCTGGGGTGG
>CAXUIA010000251.1:0-2570 GCA_964250835.1 uncultured Acetobacteraceae bacterium
GGCGGCTAAAGCGAGGGCGAAGGGGCCCCGACCCTGCGCGGCGCCGGCGATCCGGAGCACCTCCAGCGGGCCGGCGAGGTCCAGCAACAGCGCACGCGGCGGCAGCACCATCAGGACCGGGATGTGCCGCCGCGCCTCCATCATGCGGCGGCGGACAATTCGGGGAGGGACAGCGCCTCCTCGACGGTCGTGATGCGGGCAAAGCGGCCCGCCAAGACCAGCTCAGTGCGCGCCTTGATCTCGGCGGGCGTATAGCGTCGGCCGTCGGCGCCGCTCATCGCAAATGTCAGCGTCGCTTCGGTCACGTAGTCGACCTCCCAGCCCAGGTCAGAGGCGTGCCGGGTCGTGGTCTCGCAGCACTGCTCGGTGCGGATGCCGCTGACGATGAGCCGGCGGATGCCGTGCTGCGTCAGCCACACATCGAGCAGGCTGCCGATCAGGGCGCTGTGTCGCCGCTTGTGGAACACCGCATCCGGCCGGATCACGAGCGGCGCAAGAGTGCGGACGTGCCTGAGGCGGCGGAGAAATGTCCTGTCTCCTCGGTGTGAAACACCTGCAGCACCGGCATGCCGCGTGATGCCGCGCCGTCGACAAGGCGCTGGAGGGAGGAGGCAAACGGGGCCACGTCTGCATCGCTCCAATATGAGCTATGTCGGAACGATTCCTGGACGTCGATCACGAGCAGTGCGGTGTCGGACATTCCAGGCTCCTGGCTTTTGGTGCGTCCGCAGGCTGCTCCTTTCATGCACCGAGCGAAAGCGTAGGCTCGGCCATCCAGCGGACAGATCAAGCCAACGCCCTTGCAGGGTTTCCAAAGGCGATGCCTTTGGCGAGGTTTGGGGCGGGGCCCAACTCTCTTGACTTTGTGAGCGCGCGTAATGCCGTCTAGCCGCACGTGGGAGCAACGTGATGCGTGACAATCTCGCCGGCCGCACTGCCCTCGTCACCGGCGCCTCAAGCGGCATCGGGGCGGCGATCGCCCGCGTGCTCGCCGAGCGTGGCGCCAACCTGATCCTTGTGGCGCGCCGCGCCGACGCTCTCGAACGTCTCGCGACCGAGCTGCGAGGCCGGGCGAAGGCGGCCGTTACCGTCCGTCCCCTCGACCTTGCCGACGAGACCGCACGCAACGGGCTGACCGACGACTTCTCCGACGTCGACATTCTGGTCAACAATGCTGGTTTGGGTGTTTACGGCCCGTTTGTTAACGCCTCCTGGGACCAGCTCCGCCAGGTGCTGGAGGTCAACATCGTGGCCGTCACCCACCTTACTCACCTTGCCCTTCCGTCTATGCGGCGCGCCGGTTGGGGCCGTATCCTTCAGGTCGCCTCCACCGCCGCCTTTCAACCGGTGCCGCTCTACGCCGCGTATGCTGCGACGAAGGCGCACATCCTGTCCTTCGGCGTGGCGCTGAACCACGAGCTTCGACGCAGCGGGGTGACCTGCACCACGCTCTGTCCCGGCGCGACTGAGAGCGAGTTCTTTGCCGTCGCCGGCCAGACTATGAACAGCTTTCAGCGTTCCAGTGTCATGGATAGCGGCGACGTCGCACGGATCGGCGTGGACGCAATGCTACGACGACGCCCATTCGCCGTAGCCGGGCGGATCAATGCGCTGACCGCACTCGGTGGCCGCCTGTCCCCGCCCGATCTGGCTGCCCGCCTGGCTGCTCGGATGATGCGCTGACGGTGGGTCCAAGGGCGGCAGCCCTTGGCCGGGTCTGGGGCGGCGCCCCAGCCTGCTGGCGCGACCGGACGGACGATCTGCGCAAGAAAGCCGTCGGGCATTTGGTTTTCGATGCCATAACGGACTGGCGTCTGCGCTGAAAGGTGCAGTGTGTCGAGGCCTCCTCGTCAAGCTCTCTCGTCGATACCAGCAACGCGCATTGGGATATGGGCTCAATCGCGGAAGTCCGACGAGCGCAGCGTTGGCCCGCAAGACGCCGTTCACCGTCAAAGCCTGACACTCTTCATCATTCTCTAATTCCAACACCCGTATGGTCTCTGCGCATCAGCGAAAGATCATCATGTTCCGCAAGCCGAACGCATTGGCCTCGAAGCTGGCCCCGCGCCGATCGTGGAGCCTGCGCAGGAAGCTCGCAGTCGGCTTCGGCGTGCTGACCGTGCTTTGCCTGTTGCCCGACCTGTTCGCCGTCAACCGCATGGCCGTCATGGATCAAGCAGGTTCGAAACTGCGTGTTGCCTATTTCCCCAGCCTCGACGCCGCCGGCAAGCTCGCTCTCGCTCTCGCCGACGTCCGTAGCGGCGAGGCCTTGCTCCTCCAGAGCCCGTCAGGATCGGCGGCCGCGCAGGATGTCGCTTCCTCACTCCAGGGCTCGATGGATGACGCCGAGCAGCTCCGAGAAGACTATCGGCCCCTTGAGGAACAGGGGCTCGAGCAGGCCCGATGGAGCACGGTGTATGATAAGATCTGGCCAGCCATCCGCCAGGGCGAGCAGGACATCGCGCGCTTGAAGTCGAGCGGCCAGGACAAACAGGCCGCCGCCGCCTTCCTCGCCAGCAACGAAAATTTCCAGACGCTGCTCGACTTTGTCCGCTGGGATCTCTCTTACA
>CAXUIA010000251.1:2580-3870 GCA_964250835.1 uncultured Acetobacteraceae bacterium
CTCTTACAACGTCGATCATGGTTCCGACGTCGTCAAAGTTTCGCGCAGCGTCTACAGCAAATCCCGATGGCTCATCGTGGTTGGCATGGCGGTCGTGATGCTGATCGGCACCATCGTGGCAATCGCCCTTATCCGCGACATCTCCCGTCCGCTGGTGCAAATGACGGGCGCCATGCGCCGCCTCGCCGACCGTGATTTCGCAACCGACATCCCCTGCACCGGTCGCGGCGACGAGATGGGCGCGATGTCGTCCGCCCTCCAGGTCTTCAAGGACAACATGATCGAGGGTGAGCGTCTCTCGGCCGAGCGCCGCGCCGTTCGCGAGGGGCAGGCCAAGCGCAATGCCGAGCTCGTCACCTCCTTCGAGGAGCGCATCGGCGGCACCGTCTCCTGCCTCGCCGCTGCCTCGACTGAAATGGAGGCGACCGCGCGCGCCTTGACCAAAGCCTCCGAACAGACCAGCCGTCAGGCCACCGCCGCCAGCAACGCCGCGGGTCTTTCCAGCGCCGCTGTCCAGACTGTCGCCGCCGCGTCCCAGCAGCTCTCGGCCTCCATCAGCGAGATCAACCGCCAGGTCGCAACCTCCGCGACCCTGACCGGCAACGCCGTCCAAACGGTCAAGCAGACGGACGAAACCGTCAGGGCGCTCGCTGAAACCACCTCGCAAATCGGCCATGTCGTCGAGCTGATCAACGGCATTGCCAGCCAGACGAACCTCCTCGCGCTCAACGCCACGATCGAAGCGGCGCGCGCCGGCGAGGCCGGACGCGGCTTTGCCGTGGTCGCCTCCGAAGTCAAGTCTCTGGCCCATCAGACCGCCACCGCGACCGGTGAGATCGGCGGTCAGATCGCCCGCGTCCAGCAGACCGTCGCCAGTGCTGTGACCGCCATGCGCAACATCGCTGCCAGCATCGAGGAGGTGGGCGCCGTCACCACCGCCATCGCCGCCGCCGTTGAGCAGCAGGGCGCCGCAACCGCCGAAATCGCCCGCAACGTACAGCAGACTGCGGAAACCACCGACGACGTCACCACCAACATCGCCGGCGTCAACCGTTCCGTCACCAGCACGGGAGCCGCCGCCTCCCAAGTCCTCGGCGCCGCCGGCGACCTCTCCCGCCAAGCCGAAGGCCTCTCCCTCGAAGTCGGCCGCTTCGTCACCTCCATCCGCGCGGCGTTAACCGGGTTCTGATTACCTCTCGGTGCACATCGGGGCGGCCGACCCGCCCCGTCGGGGCCGCCGCGCCGGGGGTCTGGGCCTCAGGCGCAGCGGGGTCCGGGGCTGGCCCCGGC
>CAXUIA010000252.1:0-3863 GCA_964250835.1 uncultured Acetobacteraceae bacterium
GGCCGCATGCGCGTCGCCGAATCCGTGCATGCTGAACACGTCCACCACCGAGCGTCCGCGCGGCGCCGGCGACCGCGCCACCGCCCGCTCCGCCACCGCAAACGCCCGCACCGCCTCGCGCCCCGAGCGTGCGAATGCTGAGCGCTGCGCCGTGTAGAACGCGAGCCGCGCCGGCCCCGCCTCCATCTCGACCTTGCTCCCCTCCGGATAGATAAACCCGGCGCTCAGCGCCACCGCATCGCGCGGCGCCCCCGGCCGCTCGGTCACCGTCAGCACCACGTCGCCGCGTCCCGGCAAGCGCACGCTCGACGACGCCGTCCGGGTGTAGGCGTAGCACACCACCGAGCCCGCCGCCCGATGCGTTGCCGCCCGCCAGTCACCCCAGCGTCCGATCAGCGTCGGTCGCGACACCGGCCGAACCGCATGGCCCGCCGGTCCGCGCACCGGAGTTTTCGTCGAAGCTTCCGCAACGACCGACACCACAACCAAGCCCATCACGCACAACGCCAGCCTCATCGCAGACAGATACGGGCAGCGCCCTCCCACAACAACCGCGGCAGATGCTGCTCACGATCGAGCGATTGTCGCAAATGCGAACGCAGCCGTCTTGCACTTGCAGGGGTAGGTTATCTTAATGAGTGCATGGATCAGATGATCGACTTCGCGTCCCCCGAGGATTTCGTCGCTCTGATCGGCCGACAATCTTGGCAGGCGCGCATCGACGCCATCGTCCAGGCGCAACCGTTGCCCGGGCGCACCAGTCATTGCGCCCGCGACTCTCTCCGCCGTCATGCCATCGAGATCGCCATCGAGCGTCAGCGACGGCCGGCGCGCAAGCCCGCTCCCGCCTGCGAGACGCGGATCGCGCTCCTCGCCAACGAGGCCGTGCGGCTGCATCGCGCGCTGTCGCCTGCCGGCCGCCGCCGCTTTGAGGCCAAGCTCGAACACGCCATGCTCGACGGCCAGTCGCTCACCCCGCTGTTTCATCTGCTTCGGACCGCCTGGCTGCACCGTAGCCGCGGTTTCGACGTGTCGTTCACCGGCCTGGCTGACGAGACGCCCTGCGACCTCGTCATCACCCGCAATGCCGTGGAGGCGGAGGTCGCCTGCAGCGTCGTTTCCGCCGAGGCTGGCCGCGACCTTCATCGCGGCGCCTGGTTCAAGCTTGCCGACCGGATCGATCCCGACCTGCAGACCTGGCTCGCCGCCCACCCCGGCCGCTACTTGCTCAAGATGACCCTTCCCAACGGGCTGCGGCTGGAAGGTCCCGCCGGCAACGGCGACGACCTCGCCGAGCTGCATCGCCGGATCAAGCTTCTTTTGTCCGAGCGCCGCCGTTCCGACTATGACGCCGCCGCCGTCATCCGCCTCGACCCGCTCTTCCTCGCCGGCGCCCAAGCCGAGGAGTTGGGCCTGATGTCACGCCTGCGCGACGAGTTCGGCCCCGATACGCACCTCGCGGTCACCGTCGCCGGCAACGGCGTCTTCGCGATGGCCGCCCACGCCGGTCGTGCGAGCGACGTTCCCGCCGCCGTCCGGCGTCACATGTCCGCTCTCGCGCCCACACGCCTGACCGGCCAACGCCCGGGCATACTCGCGATCTTCGTCGACGACACCGAGCTCGTCGAGTGGCGCCGTCTCGCCGCCGACATGAGCCTCGAGGCCGAAGCGCGTCAGTTCCTCACCACGCCCGAAGCACGAAACGTCGTTTCGGTCGCCTGCACCTCGCGCCACGAACTGTTCGACCAATCCTGCGACGACGCCGAATTCCGCTTTCGAAATCCCAGCCACAAAGCCTGCAAGCTCGAGGCTCTGGCGCCCTCGATCATGTCGTCCAACTAAAAAGACGGTAAGGTTACAAACTTGGTCTCATTCGCGCCATGATCCGGCATCCATACTTCCGTCGTCACTGACGGAGGGGTCGATGGACGATAGCGACTACGAAGCCAAACTCGACGAGCTCGACCATCTGCTCAACGATTGGGACGCTCCCATGGAGCCCGCCCGCGTCTGGACGCTGCTCGCCGAGGTGTCCCTGCACGACCAGGTCACGCCAGTCGAGCCGCCAGCAAAAACTCCACGTTCCCCTCGGGACCGGTAATCGGGCTGGGCTCCACGCCGAGCACCGACCACCCGGGCCGGTCCGACCACCAGGCCACGAGCTCGTCGCATACGCGCTGACGCACGGCATCGGCCCGCACCACCCCCTTCGCGCCGACATCGCGCGGGCCGGCCTCGAACTGCGGCTTGATCAGCGCCACCGCCCAAGCTCCTGACGCACAAAGAGCCATGGACGCCGGCAACACTGTCCGAAGCCCGATAAAGCTCGCGTCGCACACCAGCGCCCCGATCCGCCCGGCATCCTCTCCCAGCACCGCCGCCTCGAGGTGACGCGCATTCGTTCGCTCGTGCACCACCACACGCGGATCGGAGCGTATCTTCCACGCCAGTTGACCATGCCCGACATCGACCGCATGCACCCGCGCCGCCCCGCCTTGCAGCAGCACGTCGGTAAACCCGCCAGTCGACGCACCAACATCAAGGCAAGCAAGACCTTCGGGCGACAGCCCGAAGTGGCGCAGCCCATGATGGAGCTTCAGCCCGCCCCGTGACACCCAGGGATGATCCTGCCCGCGAACCAAGACCGCCGCGTCAGCGGCCAGCATCTCCCCGGCTTTGGCAACACGCCGGTCACCGCTCCAGACCAGCCCCGCCATGATCAGCGCCGCCGCCCGGCTGCGGCTTTCAACCAGACCACGATCGACCAGCATCTGGTCGGCACGAAGTTTTGCGGCCCTGCCCCAAGCCCCGCCAAAGGCTGCGCCTTTGGACACCGTCACTTCGCCTTCAGCGGCGCCCAACGGTGGAGCCGCCGGCGTCTAACTGCGACGCTCAACCGCGAACCGCGCCAGCCAACGCAGCGGGTCCGCCTCCCGTCCAAACCCCGACAGATGCCCCGCCGCCTGCTCCGCCAGGACCCGGGCCTGCTCCGCCGCCCGTTCCACGCCCAGCAGCGTCACGAACGTCGCCTTCCCGCTGGCCTGGTCCTTCCCGACCGTCTTGCCCAGCACGCCCTGTTCGGCGGTCACATCCAGCACGTCGTCCGCAATCTGGAACGCCGCCCCCAGATCGCGCCCGAACGCCGCAATCTGCGCCCGCAGCGGCCCCGCGGCCCGTCCAAGGATCGCGCCCGCCTCGGCACTCGCCTGGATCAACCGCCCCGTCTTGAGCGCGTGCAGCCGCGTCACCTCGGCCAAACCGACCGCCTCGCCCTTGATCTGCGCCCGCTCGGCCTCGATGTCGATCATCTGGCCGCCCACCATCCCGCTCGCCCCGGAGGCCAGCGCGAGCACGAGCACGAGCTCGCACCGCGCCAGCGGATCCGAGTGCGTCGACACGTCCGCCAGCACCTCGAACGCCCGCGTCTGCAGCGCGTCGCCCGCCAGAATCGCCGTCGCCTCGTCGAACTTCCGATGCGTGCTCGGCTGCCCACGGCGCAGGTCGTCGTCATCCATCGACGGCAGGTCGTCATGCACCAGCGAATAGGCGTGCACCATCTCGACGGACGCCGCGACCCGCGCCGCGCAACGGCGCGAGACCGCAAACAGCGACGCCACCTCCATCACCAGGAAGCCGCGCATCCGCTTGCCGCCGCCGAGCGACGCGTAGCGCATCGCTTCCGCCAGCCGCGCTTCGCGTCCCACGATCATCGGCAGCAGATCGCCCAGACACTGCTCGATCTCCACCGCCCGCTCCGCCATCACGGACCGCAGCGCCGCCGCGTCCGCGCTCTGGAGCCACTCGGCGTCCGCCACCGCGCTCACTCGTCGTCTCGCGGCTGCATAAGGCCCGTCCCCACGCTG
>CAXUIA010000253.1:0-3846 GCA_964250835.1 uncultured Acetobacteraceae bacterium
TCCACGAACGGCGCCCCGAGCGCCGCCCGAAGCGCCTCCGAGCCCTCCAGCGCCCTGACCGCATCGAGAAGGTTGAGCGGCAGCCGCCCGGCGCCCGCCGGCGCGCCCGGTTCATACATGTTTGCGTCCAGCGGCGGCCCGGGATCACGCGCATGCGCCAGCCCGTCCAGCCCCGCCGCAAGCAGGCCCGCCTGCAGGAGATACGGGTTCGCCGCCCCGTCCCCCAGCCGGTATTCGAACCGGCCCGGCCCGGGCGTCCGCACCAGGTGAGTACGGTTGTTGCCGCCCCAGCTCACCGTATTCGGCGACCACGTCGCCCCCGACGACGTCACCGGCGCGTTGATCCGCTTGTAGCTGTTCACCACCGGATTGGTGAGCGCGCACAGCGCCTGCGCGTGCGCCAGCACGCCGCCCACGAAATGCCGCGCCACCGGCGACAGGCCAAGCGGGTCGTCGCCGCGAAAGATGTTCGCGCCCTCGCGCCACAGCGAAACGTGCGCATGACAGCCCGACCCGGTCAGTGTGGCGAACGGCTTGGGCATGAACGTCGCGCGCATCCCGTGCCGTTCCGCGACGCTGCGCACCAGGAACTTGAAAAACGCGTGACGGTCGGCGGTCACCAGCGCCGGCGCGTAGGCCCAGTTCATCTCGAACTGGCCGTTCGCGTCCTCGTGGTCGTTCTGATACGGCTCCCAGCCGAGCTGTTCCATCGTGTCCGCGATTTCGGCGATCACGTCGTAGCGCCGCATCAGCGCCAACTGGTCATAGCAGGGCTTGATCTGCTGATCGGCCCCGTCCGCGATGGCCGCGCCACCCGGCTCGATCAGAAAGAACTCCGGCTCCACCCCGCTCCGCATCTCGAGCTCGTCCGCCGCCGCGCGCCCGACCAGCTCACGCAGCACACGCCGCGGCGCCTGCGCCACCGGCTCGCCGTTCATGGTCGGGTCGGCCGCCATCCACCCGACCTCCGGCTTCCACGGCAGGGGGATCAGCGTCGACGGATCGGGCACCGCCAGCACGTCCGGATCGGCGGGCGTCATATCGAACCAGGTCGCGAACCCGGCAAAACCCGCGCCGCCCTCGGCCATTTCATCGATCGCGCGCGCCGGCACCAGCTTGGCCCGCAGCACACCGAGCAGATCGGTGTACGCAATCAGGAAATAGCGGATACCCCGCTCACGCGCGATCGCCGAAAGCGCCGTCACGTGCCCGGAATCCAGCTCGTGCCGGCGAGCGGCACGCGCGCCATCGCCGCCGCCTCCACCGTCAACGCCACCAGATCCTCCGGCTCCAAATGATGCAGGTGGCTCTTGCCGCAGGCGCGCGCGATCGTCTGCGCCTCCATCGTCAGCACCGACAGGTAATTGGCCAGCCGCCGGCCGCCCAGCACCGGATCGAGCCGCGACGCCAGCGCCGGATCCTGCGTCGTGATGCCGGCCGGGTCGCGCCCTTCATGCCAGGCGTCGAACGCGCCCGCATGCGTGCCGAGCGCCGCATACTCCGCCTCCCAGCGCGGATCGTTGTCGCCGAGTGCCGCCAGCGCCGCCGTCCCGATGCTCACCGCATCCGCGCCGAGTGCGAGCGCCTTGGCGACATCGGCCCCGTTGCGTATGCCGCCCGAGACCACGAGCTGCACCGTCCGGTGCAGCCCGAGATCCTGCAGCGCCTGCACCGCCGGCCGGATCGCCGCCAGCAGCGGCAGCCCGACATGCTCGATGAACACGCTCTGCGTCGCCGCCGTCCCGCCCTGCATCCCGTCGAGCACCACCACGTCGGCACCCGCCTTGGCCGCCAGCGCGGTATCGAAATACGGCCGTGAGGCGCCGACCTTCACGTAGATCGGCTTCTCCCACCCGGTGATCTCGCGCAGCTCCAGGATTTTGATCTCGAGATCGTCCGGCCCCGTCCAGTCCGGATGCCGGCAGGCGCTGCGCTGGTCGACGCCGGGCGGCAGCGTGCGCATCGCGGCGACCCGCTCGTTGACCTTTTGGCCGAGCAGCATGCCGCCGCCGCCCGGCTTGGCGCCCTGGCCGATCACGATCTCGATCGCGTCGGCCGCCCGCATGTCGTCCGGGTTCATCCCGTAGCGGCTCGGCAGATACTGGTAGACGAGCTGGCGCGAATGCTCCCGCTCCTCCCGCGTCATCCCGCCGTCGCCCGTCGTCGTGCTGGTGCCGGCGATCGTCGCACCGCGGCCGAGCGCCTCCTTGGCCTGCGCCGAGAGGCTGCCGAAGCTCATCCCCGCCACCGGGATCGGGTTCGCCAGCGCCAGCGGTTTGGTTGCATGCCGCCCGCCCAGGATCACCTCGGTCCCGCAACGCTCCCGATACCCCTCCAGCGGGTATCGGCTGATGCTCGCACCCAGGAACAGCAGGTCGTCGAAATGCGGCAGCGCGCGCTTGGCGCCATACCCGCGTATCTCATACAGACCAGTCGACGCCGCCCGCCGGATCTCGGCCAGCGTGTGCCGGTCGAACGTCGCACTCTCCCGGCCCGCCATCAGTAGGCCCCCGCGTTGTCGGGATGGAAGTGATACAGCCGCCGCGCCGACCCGTAGCGCCGGAACTCCCCCACATCGACGCCCGCCAGGCCCGCCTGCTCCAAACGTTGCGCGAGAGCCGCGCGGTGCCGATCCTCGACCTTCTTCTCCACGCAATCCGCCCCCAGGCTCGCCACCCGGCCGCGCACGAACAGCTGCGCCTCATAGATGCTGTCGCCCAAGCTCTCGCCGGCGTCGCCCAGCACCGTCAGGGTGCCGGCCTGCGCCATGAACGCGCTCATATGTCCGACACTCCCGCCCACCACGATGTCGATCCCCTTCATCGCGATCCCGCAGCGCGCGCCCGCATTGCCCTCCACGACCAGCAATCCGCCATGCCCGGTGGCGCCCGCGGCGGCGCTCGCGTCGCCGCGCACCAGCACGTGGCCGGACATCATGTTCTCGGCCACACCGTTGCCGGCATTGCCCTCGATCACCACCGTCGCCCGCTTGTTCATCCCCCCGCAGTAATAGCCGGCATGGCCCGCGATCTCGACCCGCACCAGCGCGTCCACGCCCACCGCCAGCGCGTGCCGTCCGCGCGGGTTGAGCACCCGCCAGATCGTCCGGTTGGTCTGCGCCTCCAGCGCATGCAGCGACGCGTTGAGCGTGCGCACCGGCACGTCCGCAAGATCGACCAGCTCCGTCAAGCCGCGCGCTCCCACGCATAAACCCGCGCCGGCTCGGGTTCCCAGACCCGCGCCAGATCAATCCCCGGCAAGTCCACCAGCGCGCGATACTCGCTGCCGAACGCCACCCACTCGTCCGTCTCGGCCATCACCGCCGGCTTGCAGCCGATCGTGTCGCGCAGCACGGCGAAACCAGTGCGCGTCCCGACGACAAAGGTATAGAACCCGTCCAGCACGCCGAGCGCCGACGCGAGCGCCGCCTCCAGCGTGTCGCCCCCGCGCATCCGCCACGTGAGATAGGCCGCCGCCACCTCCGTGTCGTTCTCCGTCCTGAACGGCAGCCCCTCGCGCGCCAGCCGCCGCCGCACCGAATTGTGGTTAGACAAGCTCCCGTTATGCACCAGGCACTGATCCATCCCGGTCGTGTACGGATGCGCGCCGTCGGTGGTCACCGCACTTTCGGTCGCCATCCTGGTATGGCCGATCACGTGCGTGCCGCTCATCGTCGCGAGCCCGAACCGCGCCGCCACCTCGGCCGGCTCGCCCACCTCCTTGTAGACCTCCATCCGCCGGCCCTCGCCCACGATCGCGATCCCCGGCGATTGCTCAACCACCCGACGCACCGCCTCGATCCGGTCCACCGGCACCAGCAAAACGGCATGCGTGTCGTGCCATTCC
>CAXUIA010000254.1:0-233 GCA_964250835.1 uncultured Acetobacteraceae bacterium
GGCGTGCCCGCTGCATGCTTGAGGTGGCCGAGCGGCTGCCGGACGGGCTGACCTCCGATGAGGCGTCGCGAGTTCTGGCGAAGTCGGCGGCCTTTGCGCCGCCCGACGCGATGCTGCCGGACGGACGGCGGGACCTGGTGGGGATGTCGCGCGAGACGCTGATCGCCGAGTTGGGGGGGGGGGGGGCGCAGCCCGGGCGGGCCCCCCACAGGGGGGGAGGGGGGGTTGAGAAG
>CAXUIA010000254.1:243-3829 GCA_964250835.1 uncultured Acetobacteraceae bacterium
TCATGGCGAAAGCCGCGCTTTTCGCGCCTCCGCCGGCGCGGCTGGCTGATGGCAGGCGTGACCTCGTCGGCCTGACACGCGAGGAGCTGGCGGCCGAGGTCGCAGGCATCGGCGAGGCGCCGTTCCGCGCCAAGCAGATCTGGCACTGGATGTATCATCAGGGGGTGACGTCGTTCGCGCTGATGAGCTCGATCGCGCGTCCGCTGCAGGAGAAGCTGGCGGAACGGTTCGTGATCGGCCGGCCGGAGGCGCCGGTGGTGCAGACGAGCGAGGACGGGACCCGCAAGTTCCTGTTCCGGTTTCGCGACGGGAATGAAGCCGAAACGGTTTATATTCCCGACCGGCGGGAGGATCGTGGTGCGGTCTGCATTTCGAGCCAGGTGGGCTGCACGCTGTCGTGCCGGTTCTGCCATACGGGGACACAGCGTCTGCTGCGCAATCTGGGACCGGCCGAAATCGTGGGACAGTTCATGGCCGCGCGCGACGCATACGGCGAGTGGCCGTCACCGGGCACCCAACGCGCAAGCGCGTCGGGGCACGAGCCGAAGGGCGAGACCCCTCGCCTGCTGTCGACGATCGTGCTGATGGGGATGGGCGAGCCGCTCTACAACTACGAGAACGTTGCGGCCGCGATGCGGATCGCGATGGATGGCGAGGGGATCGCGCTGTCGCGCCGCCGGATCACGCTGTCGACGTCGGGCGTTGTGCCGCTGATGGATCGTTGCGGGGCGGAACTGGGTGTCAATCTGGCGATCTCGCTGCATGCGGTGACGGATGCGCTGCGCGACGAGCTGGTGCCGCTGAACCGGAAATATCCGATCGCCGAGCTGATCGCGGCCTGCCGGCGGTATCCGGCGGCCTCGAACGCGCGGCGGATCACGTTCGAGTACGTGATGTTGCGTGGCGTCAACGACAGCGACGCCGAAGCGCGCGCGCTGGTGCGGCTGATCGCGGGGATCCCGGCGAAGGTGAACCTGATCCCGTTCAATCCCTGGCCGGGGAGCTCGTACGAGCCGAGCACAGCGGCGCGGCTCGATGCGTTCTCGCGGATCGTGATGGATGCGGGGTTTGCCTCGCCGGTGCGAACGCCGCGCGGGCGCGATATCCTGGCGGCTTGCGGGCAGTTGCGCACGGAGAGCGCGCGTAGGGGGTAGGCGTGGTTTCGAAGGTGGTGCTGGCCTATTCGGGCGGGCTCGATACGAGCGTTATCCTGCGCTGGCTGCAGACGACGTACGGGTGCGAGGTGGTGACGTTCACCGCCGACCTTGGGCAGGGTGAAGAACTCGAGCCGGCGCGGCGGAAGGCCGAGATGCTGGGCGTGCGCGAGATCTTTGTGGAAGATTTGCGCGAGACGTTTGTGCGCGACTTCGTCTTTCCGATGTTTCGGGCCAACACGCTCTATGAGGGGCAGTATCTGCTCGGCACCGCGATCGCGCGGCCGTTGATCGCACAGCGGCAGATCGAGATCGCCGAGCAGGTCGGGGCGGATGCGGTGGCGCATGGTGCCACGGGCAAGGGCAACGATCAGGTGCGGTTCGAGCTCGCCTACTACGCGCTCAAGCCGGACGTGACGGTGATCGCACCCTGGCGGGAATGGGACCTGACGAGCCGGACGCGGCTGCTGGAGTTTGCGGAGGCGAACCAGATCCCGATTGCGCGCGACAAGCGTGGCGAGGCGCCGTTCAGCGTGGACGCCAACCTGTTGCACTCGTCATCGGAGGGGAAGCTGCTGGAGGATCCGGCAGGCGAACCCGACGAGATGGTGTTTCAGAGGACGATCAGTCCGGAGGCGGCGCCGGATCGGGCGGCGCTCGTGGCCGTGGAGTTTCGGCGGGGTGATCCGGTGGCGCTGGATGGCGAGGCGCTGTCGCCGGCGTCGTTGCTGACGCGGTTGAACGAGCTGGGCCGGCGGAACGGGATCGGGCGGCTGGACCTGGTCGAGAACCGGTTCGTGGGGATGAAGTCGCGCGGGGTGTACGAGACGCCCGGCGGAACGATCCTGCTGACGGCACATCGCGGGATCGAGAGCATCACGCTCGACCGCGAGGCGGCGCATCTGAAGGACAGCCTGATGCCGCGTTACGCGTCGCTGATCTATAACGGGTTTTGGTTCAGCCCGGAGCGGCGGATGCTGCAGGCGCTCATCGACGAAAGCCAGGCGAGCGTGAACGGGGTGGTGCGGCTCCGGCTGTATAAGGGCAACGTGACGGTGGTCGGGCGGGAGAGCCCGGACAGCCTGTATGACGCGCGGGTGGTGACGTTTGAGGACGACCGCGGCGCTTATGACCAGCGCGACGCGGCGGGGTTCATACGGCTGAACGCGCTCAGGCTGCGTCTTGGTGCGGCCGTTGGGCGGCGGGGCGGGACGCTCTGACGCGGCCGTCGATCATGTGCTCGACGGCGCGGAAAATCCGGTGCGACGCTTGGAGCTTGTGCGGCTCGGGATCGTGGCCGTGGACGATCATGCCGGTTTCAACTTCGAAGACGAGAAGCTGGCCGTCGGGCATGATCGCGCAGTCGAGGCCGAAATAGTCGAGACCGATCCGCTCTGCGACGGCGTGCAGCGCGCGCATGGCGACTGGACCCGCGTAGGCGGCGAGATCGCGGAGGAAGCGGGCTTCCTCGGCCTGCTTGGCGGGCGCCTCGCTCATCTTTGCGTTGTAGTACCAGACGGCCCAATCGTCGTGGATGGCGAGGTGGGCCGGGTAGGGTTGGCCATCGACGAACACGATCCGGCATTTGCGATATTGGCCGTCCGGGCTTCGATAGTCGACGAAGGGGGCGGTGGTGAAGGATTGCGTGCCGGTTGCGCGCAGGTAGGCGGTGAGGTCAGCTTCGCTGCGGATCCGGGCGAGGTGGCGGCCGGCGTGGGAATGGCGGGGGCGGACGATGAACGGCGTTTGCTCGTCTTGGAGTTCCATCCGGCTGCGGGCGGTCTGGGCGGGCACGATCAGGCCGTCGATGCCGGCGAGGCGGGTGCAGACGCCGGTGCGTGACAGGCTGCGGATGATGTCGCCACGGTTGATGACGGGGATGTCGAGGGTGGCCGCGAGTTGGTCGGCGGCAGTGAGCGCGGCGCGGTGGCGATCGTCCTGAGCGATGGCGATGAAGACGCAGTCGATTGGCGGAAGCTCGGGGTCCGCCGGACCGGTGAGCCAAAGGGTGTGAAGCCTGGTGCGCTGGTCGAAGAGCATCGGCAGGGGGATGTTGGCCTGGAAGTCGCCGGGCGTGTTGAGGGCGAGGACGGAGCGGATCGGGGTGACGCCGGGCGGTGTCGGGCGGGTGCGAAGCGGGCTGAGCCGTGTCGCGGTTGCGAGGTGCTGGAGGGCTGCATCAGGGTCGCCACAGGCCTGGCAGACCTCCCACAGCAGATAGTGCGCCTCCGGCCGGAGGACCGGGTCGAGCGTGGCCTGCTCGAGGGTACGTCGGGAGACGGTGAAGTCTTCGGGCATGGGCGCAGTGTGACGGCAAGAGGTTGCCGGTTGGTGAAGGCTTGGGACGCGGCGGGCGTTGAGGCTCAAGGCGGATGCTGGAGCGGCGGCTGGTTGTGGAGCAGGACGCGGGCGAGGTCGCTGTTGGACAGGCT
>CAXUIA010000255.1:0-567 GCA_964250835.1 uncultured Acetobacteraceae bacterium
CACCAGGTCGAAGGCCTCGTCATCGACCGCGACGTCACGCTCGGCCACCTCAAAGGCTGCCTGATCGACTTCCTTCGCGCCTTCTTCGCCATTCCCGACCTGCCCGTCCGTTTCCGCGCGAGCTACTTCCCTTTCACCGAGCCTTCCATGGAGGTCGACATCGCCTGGGACCGCGCCACCGGCCAGCTGGGCGCCGGCCGCGACTGGCTCGAAATCCTCGGCAGCGGCATGGTTCACCCCAAGGTGCTCGCCAACTGCGGTCTCGATCCACGCGAGTGGCAAGGCTTCGCTTTCGGCATGGGCATCGACCGCATGGCGATGCTCAAGAACGTCATCCCCGACCTGCGCCCGATGTTCGACAGCGACATACGCTGGCTTCGCCACTACGGCGCGAGCCCGCTGCGCCCGGTCAATCTGCACGAGGGCGACCGTTGAAGTTCACCCGCTCCTGGCTCGCCGAGCATCTCGACACCGACGAACCGCTCGGTCGCCTCACTGACACCCTGTCGGCAATCGGCCTTGAGGTCGAAGCCGTGACCGACCGCGCCGCCCAATTTGCCGGCTTTC
>CAXUIA010000255.1:577-3827 GCA_964250835.1 uncultured Acetobacteraceae bacterium
CTGCCAGGTCGACGTCGGCGACGGCGCGCTCACTCAGGTCGTCTGCGGCGCGCCGAACGCACGCGCCGGCCTCGCCACGATCTTCGCCCCTCCCGGCGCGACTATCCCCGCCACCGGCGCCGTCCTGAAGGTGGGCGAGATCCGCGGCGTCGCCAGCCGCGGCATGCTTTGCTCACTCCGTGAGCTAGGCCTTGGCGAAGATCATGAGGGGATCGCCGAACTCGAAACCGGGGCGCTTCCCGGCACCCCGTTCGCGGCCCAAGCCGGCCTCGACGATCCCCTTATCGAAATCGCCGTCACCCCCAATCGCGGCGACGCGCTCGCGGTGCGCGGCATCGCCCGCGATCTCGCCGCCGCCGGCCTCGGCACGCTTCGGTCCTGGACAGCGCCCATCGTTGCAGGGCGCTTCCCGTCCACGATGGAATGGGCCATCGAGGACCACGAAGCCTGTCCGCACGTCCTCGGCCGCACCATCCGCGGCGTCCGCAACGGCCCGAGCCCGGCGTGGCTCCAACAGCGACTGACCGCGATCGGCCTACGTCCGATCAGCACGTTGGTCGACGTCACCAACTTCTTCACGATCGGCTTCGGCCGCCCGCTTCACGTCTTCGACGCCGACCGCCTGACCGGCACCACCCTCACCCTTCGCCAAGCCCGCGAGGGCGAACACTTGGCCGCACTCAATGGCCAAACCCTGATTTTGGACACCGCCGACTGCATCATTGCCGACGACGCCGGCCCTCAGTCACTCGCCGGGATCATGGGCGGTCAATCGACCGGTTCGCAGCTCGATACCGTCAACGTCTTCGTCGAGTGCGCGCTGTTCGACCCGGTCCGTATCGCCAAGTCCGGCCGCCGCCACGGCATCCACAGCGACGCCCGCGCCCGTTTCGAGCGCGGCATCGACCCCTCGATGCTTCCGGCATTCCTCGATGCCGCCACCTCCATGATCCTCGACCTGTGTGGCGGCGAGCCGAGCCACGCCGCCGAAGCCGGCCACGAGCCCGCCTGGCAGCGCAGCGCCACGATGCGCTTCGACCGGCTGCGCACCCTGGGCGGCCTCGAAATCGAGCCCGATATGGCGTCAGACCGGCTCACAGCACTCGGCTTCGCCATCGAGGCGCGCACCGGCGCAAGCGTCACCGTCGGCGTCCCGCCCTGGCGCAACGATGTCGCGCCCGGCACCCCGCTCGAGCCCGCAGTGAACGCCGATCCGGTCCGCCTCACTTTGCTGACCGCGGCCGCCCGCGAGACGGAGGCCGAGTGCGACCTAATCGAGGAGGTCCTCCGCCTGGGCGGCCTTGATGCAATCCTGCCAGTGTCGCTGCCCACCACCGGCATCCCCAAGCCGGTGCTGACCGAGGCACAGACCCGGCTCAGCACCGCGCGCCGCGCCATGGCCGCGCGCGGTTTGGCGGAATGCGTCTCGTTCTCCTTCGTGGCCGGCCAGACCGCCAACCTGTTCGCCCATCTGCTCGACCCGGCCCCGGTCACGCTGCTCAACCCGATTGCATCCGATCTCGACCGCTTGCGTCCCAGCCCGCTCGCCAGCCTGATGACCGCCGCCACCCGCAACGCGGCTCGTGGCGAACCTGACCTCGCGCTCTTCGAGATCGGGGCCGGCTTCTCCCCGGGTCCGCAGACGATCGCCACCGGCCTGCGCACCGGCCACAGCCAACGCGCGCCCGGCCGTCCCGCAATACCACGGACCTGGCAGGACGCCCGGACCGACGCGCTCGCCATCCTGGCAGCACTCGACGTGCCGATGGACGCGCTCACCACCGAGCCCGCAAGCGAGCCCGCCTACCACCCCGGACAATCCGGCCTGATCAAACAGGGCCCCAAAACAGTGCTGGCCAGATTTGGCGCCCTGCACCCGCAGCTCCTCGCGACGTTGGGCTTCGACCATCCCGCCGCCGGGTTCGAAATCCTTCTGGATGCGGTCCCGGCGCCCAAGCGCCGTAAGCGAGCCGCGCCCAACCTCCCCATCCTGCAGCCGGTCCGCCGGGATTTCGCCTTTTTGGTCGACAAGCAGACGCCCGCCGAAACGCTTCTGCGCGCCGCCAGATCCGCCGACCGCAAGCTGATCGCCCAAGTGGCACTTTTCGACGTCTACGAGGGCGACAAAGTCCCGCCGGGCAAGAAGTCCCTGGCGCTCGAAATCACCATCCAGCCCAGGGATCGGACACTTACCGAAGCCGACCTCGCCCTTCTAGCCGCCGCGGTCGTCACCGTCGTCAACAAGTCCTGCGGCGCCACTCTGCGCGAGTAGAACTCCACGTTGGTGCTGCCCCGACGGCGGATCAACGGCACGCCCGCGTCGCGTCGGAGCCGATCCGTCGCGGCCCGCTCACGCGCGGCGGATGATCCAGAACCGATACCGTGACCGTCATGCCCGCCGACAGCACGACCGGGCACGGCACGTCGTCGAGGGTGATGACGACCGGTATGCGCTGCGCCAGCCTCACCCACGTGAACACCGGATTGACCGATGGCAGCCCCTGCACGCCCGGCTGCGCATCCGATACCGTGATGCCGCGCCCGACACCGGCGACGTGTCCGACCACGCGGCTGTTCGGATAGGCCATCAGGGCCAGCCGCGCCGCGTCTCCATCCTTGATCCGTGGAAGTTGCGTCTCCTCGAAGTAGCCGACCACCCAGAAGCTGTCGGCATTCACGATCGTCATCGCCGGCTGCCCGGTGTTGACGAACCCACCCTGCTGCAACAGCAAATCCTCGATCCAGCCGTTGACCGGTGAGCGGACCGTCGTTCGACGCAGGTTGAGCTTGGCCTGATCCAATGCGGCGGAGGCCGTCAGCACGGCATCATTGGCGCTCAGCGCCTGCCCGAGCGCATCCTGCTGCTGTTCGGCCGATACGGCGATGTTTGGCAACGCGGCCCGCCGCCTCGCGTCCGCATCCAGGTAGGACGCACGCGCTCTTGCCTCCGCCAGCCGCCCCGCCGCCTGATCAAGGTCGTTGCGAAACGTGCCCGGATCGATCTGAAACAGAAGGTCGCCCTTGTGAACATACTGCAGATCGTGGACCGGCAGGGAAACCACAGTCCCCGACACTTCGGGCGCCACCTGCACCGTATAGACCCGAACCCGCCCGTCTCGCGTCCAGGGCGTATACTCGTAATAGACCCACGCCACCCAGGCGAGCCCGACCGCCGCCGCCAACGTCACCAGCGTGGCGGCGACGTTGAACGCCGCCGGAGGCTGCCAACGGCCCGCCATGCTCTCAGCCT
>CAXUIA010000256.1:0-3819 GCA_964250835.1 uncultured Acetobacteraceae bacterium
CCCTTGTCCGTCGCAAGCGCCGCCACCAGCCGCTCATCGACCCGCTCCGGACACGCGACCGGCACCCGCGTATGCACCCGGATCGTCTCGATCTGCGTCATCGCCGATATCCGGTCCACGATCCGAGCCAGCCGCCGTGGCGACAGGATCAGCGGATCTCCCCCCGTCAGGATCACTTCCCGCAGCGCCGGCTCAGCCGCAATCCAGTCCAGCGCCGCCTCCAACTCAGCCTCACCAAGGATTCCGCCGTCCGGCCCGACATGCGCCCGTCGAAAGCAAAACCGGCAATACACCGGACACGCGAGCAGCGGCTTGAGCAGCACTCGGTCCGGATACCGGCGCACCACACCCGCGACAGGCGAGAACCGCGCATCCCCCGTCGGGTCCGATGCTTCGTTCGCCGCCGTGAGGAGCTCGTCCGGATGCGGCACCACCTGCCGTCCCATCGGATCATCCGCATCAACGACCAGTGCGACAAACGCCGGCGGGATCGCGATCGCGTAGGCCCTGCCGACTGCCTCGACTGCCGTGAGGTCGTGGGCAAAGCCCGCAGCAACAACGCCAGCGGCGTCTCTGATTGTATGCACAGGCACTCCCTAAGCCAGATTGGGGCGTTGCCCCACCCCCGTCATGGCGAGCCGCCCGGACCCGCTCGACGAACGGGGTCTGGGCTACAGGCCCAGAAGTATCAGCGGCGAAGCCCCTGACTGTCCAAACGCCTTCACCGCCAGTAGGGCAGACCGCCCGCTTCTGATACAACCGAGGCCCGATGAAAATCCTCATTGTCACGGCTGGCACCGAGGGGGACGTTCGCCCCAATGTGGCGCTCGGCCAGGGACTGGTCGCGGCCGGTCATTCTGTAACCATGCTCACCAGCCACATCTTCGAGCAGCAAGTCTGCGAGGCCGGCCTGCACTTCTCACCCCTCACCGCCGACTTCCACCGGTTGATGGACGAGGAAAAGGACGTCGTCGGCAGCAAACCCGCGATTGTCACCGCCTGGCGTGGTTTCAAACGCTTGCGCGAGATGTCCCGCTCGTGGGTAGACGAGGCGCGACCCGCCATCAACGGCGCTTCTCTCGTCATCGGCTCAGGCTCTGCGGTTTACTTCACGTCGGCACTCGCCGAGGCCCACGACATCCGCTTCGTCCGTTCAACGCCCGTTCCCGTTGAGCCGGCCCGCGAAATGCCGCCCCCTTATGTTTCGCTGCCCCAAGGCATGCCGGCCTTCCTTAACCGCGCCGTGTATATCGCCATACGCAACATCGGCTGGCAGGTCGCCAGGCCAGTTCAAGCAAGAGTCCACGCGGCACTCGGCCTCGAGAAACCGTCGCTTCTTGGCCCGTGGTCCTCACCCTGGTTGGGCCGAGCGCCAGTGCTCCACGCATTCAGTCACCATATCGTAACACCGTCAGTCGATTGGGGAGCAAACGTCGCCACGACCGGCTTCTGGATGGTCAAGGCGCGCGAAGCATTCCCGTCCGACCAACTGCGCGCCTTCGTCGAACAGGGGCCGCCGCCGATCGTTGTGAGCTTCGGCAGCACGGTTGCGCGCGATCAAGCCCGTCTCGCCTCAGTCGTCGGTGACGCCATCGCGCTCTGCGGACATCGCGCGGTCGTTGTCGGCGGCTGGAGCGAACTCGCGTCGCGTCTCGATCAACAGCCAGGCGTGCTTGCCTTGCCGAGAGCTCCCTTCGACTGGCTGCTTCCGCGCGCCCGCCTTGCCATACATCATGGCGGCATCGGCACGATCGCGGCCGTCCTGCGCGCCGGTCTCCCCTCCGTCTCGGTCCCCTTCCTGTTTGATCAGTTCTTCTGGGCCCGCCGGCTTCATCATCTCGGCGTCGCTCCGAAACATCTGGTTCATGCACGCATGACGCCGCGCACACTGGCCGACGCCGTCGCCGAGGCCGACACGCCGCTGATGCATCGTAATGCTGCCCGTCTGGGTGAGCTCCTGCGAAACGAGGACGGCGTTGCCAACGCCATTGCCGCCCTGCGCGGATGGCGCCTTCTCGATCCCGCCTGACGATGTTGCCGAAGCTCGGCTCTCAGTGCCGCAGGACCTGCAGGTGCGAAACCGCCATCCCGAGGCACAGATGCGCAAGTGCCGGATCATAGCGCGGTCCCTCGTCGCGCAGGAATGCGTGCGCCGCCTCGACCTCATGCCAGCTATACCGGACGCCACAGGCCTCGAGCTTGGCCCGTATCGCCTGACGCCCGTCGAACGGCACGTGCGGATCGGCCCGTCCAAACACCAGCAGCAGCGTGCCGCTAACCGCGGCCGCCCGCGCCAGCGTGTCATCCCCGCCGCCAAGTCCCGCCGTATGGACGTCCGTCGGGTAGAAACACACGGACGCAGAGACATCCGGCTGCAGCGCCGCCCGCAACGCCAGATGTCCGCCCAGACAAACGCCGGCCGCCCCCAAACGCCCCGTGCAGCCGTCGAGCGCCGCCAGCTGATCGAGCGCCGCCCGCGTGTCCGCATCGAACGCCCCGACCGGCTTGCCATATTTCAGCGCGTTGCCCCGTTCCGTCCCAGCCCTGTCGTAGGCCAGCGCCGTCCCGGCCGGCTCATACTCGTGATAAATCTCGGGCGCCGACACGATCAGCCCGTGTCCCGCCAGGAACGCCGCCAGCCGCGCGACCGGCGCCGTGACCTGGTAGATCTCCGAAAACAGCACCAGTCCCGGGAACGGCCCCTCGGCCGCCGGGCGGAACAGATGCGTCCGCATCGCTCCCCCTGGCGTCGGCAGGTCGGCGAACTCGCGTTCTCTGATAATCACCAGATGCTCCACGTGAGTGGTGCCCAGGGGCGGAATCGAACCACCGACACTGCGATTTTCAGTCGCATGCTCTACCAACTGAGCTACCTGGGCGCACGGGCGTCACCGCACGGCGAGGCGTCGGGTTACTCCAGAGTGTCCGGCGGATCAACCTCCTCAGCCGGCAGCGGCACCCGATAGCGCCCGGTGAACCAGCGGCCCAAATCGACGTCCGCGCATCGGACCGAGCAGAACGGCGCCGACCGCGCGTCCGGCCCCGCCGGATCGACGCTCGGCTTGCCGCAGACAGGGCAGGGGGGATTGCTCACGCCGTCCTCTCCTCGATGATCCAGCTCCCAGCCGCCAGCGAGGCGTCGGGCCGCACCATGAGGGAACGCCCGCTCGCTCGCGCAAGATCGCGCCCGATCACCGTATCCTCCGCCAGCATCCGCGCGAGTTCCGGCGAGGCCCGCAACCCGAACGCGTCATGCGGATCCTCCCGCTGCCGTCGCGCCAGCGCGTCCGCCGCCGCCAGCGCACGCGTGTAAGGGCTCGCACTCAGCTCATGCAACGCTGGACGCCGCCGCACTCGCACGATTTCGGCCAGCCCGAGCGATGTGAACCCCAAGAATCGTGGCCGCAACGGGTCCAAGGCCAGCGCGGCCGTGAAGTCCACCGCGAGCCGCGCGCGCTTGCGTGCGGCCAGCCCCGCGAGATCAACCAGGATCGCGCCCGACAGATTGCGCAGCCGCAGCTGATGCAGCAGCGGCGGCAGCAGCGCCCGGTTGGCCGCGAACTGCGCCACCTGCTTGGCGCCATGTCCCGCAGTCGCCGCCGCCGTGTCGACGTCGATCGCCACCAAGGCAGGCGTCGGCCAGATCGATGCCCGCGCGCCACCTGGCAAGCTGGCGTCCTTCTCAAAGAGATCGCCCGCCTCGAAAGCGACCTTGTCCACCCGTCGCAGCCGCGGCCCATGAACGCCGGCAAGATCCGCCGCCACCCCCGGATCCGCCACCTCGACCGCCAATCCCGAATGCAGCGCCATCATCTCGTC
>CAXUIA010000257.1:0-3814 GCA_964250835.1 uncultured Acetobacteraceae bacterium
GTAGGCCGGGCTCGACAGGTCGCGCGAAACCTCCTGCTCGATGGCACCCCGCTCATGCGTCCAGTCGCCCGGGTTGAGGCTGAGCGCGTGCATGCGCAGCGCCTCGATATGCAGCATCACCGGCAGATCATCGGCGGGTGCCGTGTAGAAGTACTGGGTCGCCGTCTCCGTCGTCTCGGCGTTGTATTTGCCGCCCAGCCGCGCGCCCAGCGCCGCCAGCTGATCCTTGTCGAGGCCCGCCGCGCCACGAAACATCATGTGCTCGAGCGCGTGCGCCGTCCCCGGAAACCCTGGCGGCGCCTCGTTGGAGCCCACCAGATAGGTGACCTCCGTCGTCACCACGGGCGCCAGCCGATCGCGCACGATCACCACCCGCAACCCATTTGGAAGCGTCGCCCGAAGCGGAGCCTCAGCCGTTCGCCGAAGTGGCGCATCCGCACGCACGGCCACGGGCGCCACGAGGATTGCGGCCAGGATCAGTCTGAGCATGTTCATGCGCAGACGGTGGCATCCTATCGGGCGAAGTCAACGCCGCACGCGCACACCCTCAAACCGGAAGCTCGGCGACCGCCCCGTCTTGTTCGCGCGCCCCGTCTTGTTCGACCGTCCCGTCTTGTTCGCGCGCTCCATCGAGCACCGTCCCGATCGAGGCGGCGGTGACGCAGGCGATGCCGATCAGGTCCACGACACTCAGCCTCTGACCGAGAAACACGAAGCCCGACACCGCGGCGACCGCCGGATCAAGGCTCATCAGAATGCTGAAACTACGTGTGCTCAGCCGGCGCATCGCGGCGAGCTCGAGCGCATACGGGATCGCGCTCGACAAGATCGCGACCCCGAACGCCGGCACGATCAGCGCCGGCCGGACCAGCATCGGCCCCAGCGACGATCCGCCGACCGGCAGCACGAACATCGCCGCAACCGCCATGCTGAGCGCGACCCCGTCGCCCACCTCGATCGCCCGGCCGAGCCGCTTGGCGGCCATGATATAGAACGCCCAGGCCAGTGCCGCGAGCAGCGCAAAGCCGACGCCGATCGGATCCGGACGGTGCGCGCCCCCGGTTCCGAGCAGCGCGAGGCCTGCGACGGCGAGCGCCACGAAACCCACATGACGCAGCCGGCGCGACTGCAGCAACGCGAGCCCCAGCGGTCCCGCGAACTCGATGCCGACTGCGGTGCCGAGCGGAAGCCGGGCCAACGACGCATAAAAGGCCGTGTTCATCACGGCGAGCGAAAGACCGTAAGCAACCACCGCACGGAGTGCAGTCTGCGACACGCGCCGGCGCCACGGCCGACGCAGCGCCAGCAGGATCAGCGCCGCGAGGCCAATCCGAAGTGTCGCCGTCCCTGCCGGACCGAATGTCGTGAACAGCCGCGTCGCCAGCGCTGCACCCGCCTGGTAGGTAATGACCGCCGCAAGGATCTGCAGCAACGGCCCGACGCTCGCTGCGCCCACGTCAGACCGATAAGCTGCGGGTCTGGGGCCGCCCGGCTCCAACAGGTTGCGGGGCAGAGCCCCGCGTCGTCCCGTGCGCCGCCGGCTGAAAGCGATCCAATTGTTATGGACTGACAAAACTCACGCTTGCCGAAGCCCCCGTTCCACCCAGAGACACGAACGCGTTTGGCAGACTAGCTCCATTGAACGTGGCCCCTACCAGAAAAAGGTTTCGGTCCGTCGACGGCGACCCGCCAAACGCGTCGTTGAGGAACGTCACCGTCACCTGGTGCGCCCCCGGCGTGAACGGCCCCGGCAGCGTCACCGCGTCCGTCTGGCCCGAAAACCGCGTCACCGTCTCCGCGCGCGGTCCCGACACCACCGCGCCATCCAGGCTGATCGCATACTGAGCGTCACCCGACCAGGCATCCTCGACCATATACAGCACCACCGCGGACGGATCAGTCAGGAACTGCGAGAACAGCACCATCTGCGGCTGCGGCACTCCGTTCACCGGATCGAGCCGCAGGTTGTAGGTGACCGGCCACCACGGTCCCGCTCCCCACATCGCCAATCCCCAGAACACGTCCGGCGCGTCGGCCACCGTCACCAACTCATCGCGCAGCCCGGCCAGGCTCGCCGTGTCGCCCGGCGTCGCGGTCTCGCCCACGAACAGCCGGCTGCCTGTCTGCCGCGCCCAGGCGATCACGGGCGCGAGCTGCATGGAACCCACGTTGGGCGAGACGATCGGTTGCAAATACCGGCCGCTCTGCCCGACGTCGAGGTAGTTGTGAACCTCGAACACCAGGTTGTTCTGCGGATCAACCAGCGCACCCATCAGCCCTGCGCAGCCGCTCGAGACGAAATTGTCCGCGTGCTGCCAATCCGACCCCGGCACGGTGATCACGCCCGTGAACCCTGCGCTGCGCATGCCGGTGATCGCCTGCTGCCACACCGGCGCCAGCTGCGCGCAGGTCTGCGCGTGCGGCTCGTTCATCAGCCCTATCGCCACCAGCGGCTTGCCGCGCACGGCGGCCGCGAGCTTGGTCATGACGTCGAGATAGTCCGCCGTCGCCTCCGGCACGACCCCAATCGCCTGCGAGCTCGCCGTGCTGTCGGTCCAAATATACCCATAATTTTCGGGGTCGAGCACCGTCATCGCCTTGGCCGCCGCATCCTCGGCCATGATCGACGTCAGGTTGCCCAGATAGCCCGGACTAAGCGGCCCGAGCGCTCCCGGCTGCAGCCGCTCTAGCTTGAACGGCAGCCTGATGACCCCGACACGTTGGCTCAGCATGTATGTCGGATCGGGCACCGTCCACTGCCCCGTCTCGGTCAGCCCGCGCCCCATCTCGAGACCGGACAGATTGACCCCCATCAGCGGTGCCCCCGAGGCGGGCAATGCGACCAGCAGCAAACCAGCAAACACGCGCGCGAACATTCCATGCTCCGGTAAGTGGAGCCGGACCGGACCACGCCAGATCGTTTCGATAAAGTCACAAGAATGGCACGGCGTGCACCTGACAACCGCCGCGCGACCCCGCCCGGGTCGAAACCGGGCGGCACGCTGACCGTCAGCATCGGCATCGCCCAGTTCGTTCCAGCCCGCCAGGACAGCGAGCCAGAGCCGATGGTGGCCGCCGCCGTCCAAGCCCTTGACGATGCCAAGCGCCGCTGACGTAACCGGATCGTCGTGGGCCTGATGTCCAGCGCACGCGATGCCGGCCTCACCGGCTCGCGCTGTCCAGGTCGACGGCTGCGAGATCATCCCTGCCGGGGCCCCCAAGTGCGCATCCGCCCCGCTCGACACGGTGACGCTCTCATCCATCGTGCAGGCGGTCAGCGCGAGCGCTCAGCGAGCTTAGGTCACAAACCCAAGATATCGCTGCGCGATCGCACGCAATGGCCTATATGTGGTGGAACACGAGTCTGATCTCATCCATGAGGCCGCATGAACGCGATCACCCGAACCAGCAGCGAGCCCACCTCCCAGAGCACGGGCGAGCCGGGCGCTGCCTTCGGTCAAGCGCCACTGCCCGCTCGCGCGCTCGATGCGGGCATGGGCATGGCGGTCGCCCGGCGCACCGTGTTCCGTCCGTCCGACCATGACGATTGGGGCCGCGTGGCCGACCGCGTGGCCGCCGGCAACCTCGCACTCGCACCCCACAACCACGACCACAACCACGGGATCGAGCGCGTCCGGCTCCGCAACGCAATCGCAACCGGCGCACTGCTCACCTCCGGCCGCCACCTTCAGCACGGCGACGCGAGCCAGCCCACCCGCCCCATCGAGGTCTTCACCAATTGCGCGACTGCAATCGCCTCTTTCGTGAAGTTCTACCTCCTGCTGAACGGATCAGGCGTCGGCCGCGCCTATGA
>CAXUIA010000258.1:0-3813 GCA_964250835.1 uncultured Acetobacteraceae bacterium
GTTGATCATGGCGTCCGAATGCGCGGAGGGGATCGGGTCGCGTGAGTTCGCCCAAGCACAGGGGCGGCTGGTGGCGATAGGGCCCGAGCGGTTCCTCGAAGGGCTGTGGGCGAAGTCGCTGGCCGACGTCGACGAGTGGCAGACGGAGATGCAGCTCAAGCCGATGCGCGTGGGCCGGGTGCAGCTGTATTCGACGGGGCTGAGTGCGGCCGAGCGGGCGCTGACGGGGGTCGAAATGGTCGACGACCTCCATGCGGCGATCGAGGCGGCGGTGGCGCGGTCAGGCGAGGAAGCGCTCGCGGTCATTCCGGAGGGGCCCTATGTCGTGCCGGTTCACGGCGCACCGGCTTGAGCGGGCTACGGACGGCGCTGCTGGCGATCCTGGTCCTGGTGCCGTGCGCTGTGCTGCTGCTGGATCGGCCGATCTCGACCGCGATGCACGGGTTTGGGCGGCCGGCGCTCGCTGTGTGGCTGACGCATATCGCCGATTGGCCGGTGCCGCTCGCGATCGTGGTGCTGATGGCGGGCGGGATCGGCGTGCTGGCGGGATGGCGGCCCGGTTCGACAGGGCAGGTGGTGCTGGCGGCGTCCGTCGCGACGCTGGTTGCTCGGGCGGGGGCGGACGGGCTCAAGCTGGCGTTCGGCCGGCCGTGGCCGGAGACGTGGGTGGACGCGAACCCCTCCTGGATCAGGACGCACGTGTTCGGCTTCTTTCCGTTCCATGGCGGGCGCGGCTACGCGTCGTTCCCGTCGGGGCACATGGTCGATATCGCGGCACCCTGCGCGGTGCTGTGGCGGACGGTCCCGCGCGGGCGTTGGGAGCGTTGGCTTGCGGCGTTGCTGGTCACGGCCGTGGCGGCGGGGCTGGTCGCGTCCGACTTCCACTTCGTGAGCGACGTCCTGGCCGGGCTCGGTCTTGGGATTGCGGCCGGTTACGGCGTGGCCGCGCTGATGGCGGCCTGAAGCGAGAGCGTCTCGCCCGATCGTTTCTGCGCGACGAGATGGCGCAGCGCGGCGGCAAGGCGCTCGACGACGCCGTCCCAGTCACCGGGGGTCGCCTGGCGGAGTATGCGGAGGGTTGGGTAGATCGGGCTGTCGTCGCGGCCATGCAGCCAACGCCAGCAATTGTCGAACCGGTCGAGCAGAATGACCGGACGGCCGAGCCCGCCGGCAAGGTGGACCATGGCGGTGTCGACGGAGACGACGAGGTCGAGGCAGGCCATCAGCGCGCCGGTGTCCTGGACGTCGGCGGCGGCGTCCATCGGATCGTGGATGACGAGCCCCGGCGGAAGATCAAGGAGTTCGTCACGGTAGGCGCCGAGCTGCAGGCTGACGAGTGCGAGGTCTTGGATGGTGCCGAGCACCTCGAGTGCGGCGAGGCCCATGCTGCGCCGGCGGTCGACGGCGTTGGCCTGGCGGTTTTCGGGCCGGGGCGCGCCGCCCCAGACAAGCCCCACGCGAAGCGCCTGGGTGGGGGGCAGATGAGCGCTCATGATCGCCACGCGTGACGGCTCGATCTGGAGGTATGGGGCGGACGGCAGTGCGTCGCGCGTGGCCGAGAACGCGCGCGGCAGGCTCAGAAACGGACAGTGGAAGGTGAAGACGAGCTGGTCGACCTGGCCCTTGAGGCAGGCGATGCCGGGGATCTGCTCGACGAGCGACTGGAGCGGCGACGGAACCCAGACCACGATCTCGGCCCCGCGTTCGCGCAGGGGGACCAGCCAGCGCATGCACTGCAGCGTATCACCGAGCCCCTCTTCCTGGGTGACGAGGACGATGTCGCCGTCCAGCCTGCGATCGTCGTCGAGATTGGGCAGCAGGCGTTCGGGCGGCAGGGTGGTGTGGCCGGGCAGCCTGAGGCGCCACTCGTACTCGGCCCAGCCCTGTGCGAAGCGGCCGGCCTTGAGCAGGCAGATCGCGTGGTTCAGCCGGATGGAGGGGTTGTCCGGCCGGAGCACGATCGAGCGGCGATAGGCTTCGAGCGCCTCGTCGAAGCGGCCGATGTTGGACAGCGTGCAGGCCATGTTGGTCCAGGCGACGTTGTTGCCGGGGTCAACCGCGGTCGCGTCACGGAAGGCTTGCAGGCCCTCCTCGAAACGGCCCTGCTCGGTGAGCGCGATGCCGAGCTGGTTGAGGTGGCCGAATGAACGGGGATTGATCGCCAGACCGCGACGCAGGACCGCTTCACCTTCAACGGCGCGGAAGTCGGCGAGCAGCATGCTCCCGTACGAGAGGATTGCGCGCGGATCATCGGGACGCAGGCGGAACGCGGCTTCGGTATGGGGCAATCCGTCGAGCTCGCGGCCATCCTCACGGAGCAGGCGGATGAGGTCTTCGACGGGGTGAAGGCCGTGCGGCCGTTCGTCTGCGACGGCGGCAAAGAAGCCGGCCGCCGTCTCGACGTGGCCGCGCATGCCGATTGCGAGACCGGCGAGTTGGGCGTGCTCTGTATCGCCATTCTCGGCGTACGGTCTGCTGAGCTGTTCCGCGTCGTCGTAACGCTTGGCCTGCAGCGCGCGGTAGGCGTGGCTGAGATCGGCGTTACGGTTGCCGGCTGCGCCGGTATCCTCGGCGGCGTCCTCGATCAGCGCGCTCAAGGGCGGAGGATCTTTTCGACGGCGGCGCAGACTTGCGACGGCAGGTAGGGCTTGGCGATGAACACATCGTGGTGCGGGCTGCCGGCGACCGAGGGTTCGGGGCGGCCGGTCATGAAGATGACGGGCAGGCCGGGCCGACTTTGCCGCAGCCGGGCCGCGAGCGCGTGGCCGTTCAGCGGCCCGGGGAGCTGAACGTCGGTGAGCAGCAGATTGATCGGCGCGTTCTGCTCGACGAGACAAAGCGCTTCGTCGGCGTCGGCCGCCTCGAGGACCTCGTGTCCCGCGTCGATGAGAGCCTCGGACAGGGTGAGCCGGATGAGGAACTCATCCTCGACGAGCAGCAAGCGGTGCGGCGGACCATTCGGTCCGGTATCGGTCGATCCCAACCTGGTGCCCTCGGTCCTGCACTCGCTCTTTTCGGACAGTCTGACTTTGCACTAGAAGGGGGCGATGGTCGATCCCTTCGCTTGGCTTGCCGGCTGGCTGCACGAGAACCTGCTTCTGCCGGTGCTTTGGCAGCTTGATCTGATGGAGTGGGACGACACCGCATTCATGTGGGCGCTGTTCGCGGTCTACGGCGTGCTGCAGGTTGTGATCAATCTCGCGATTTGCCTGCCGGCCGAACGGCTGTGGCCGCTGCAGCGCGAGCCGGCGGGAGACCGCGTGGCGGTTGACGTGTTCTACACCTTGATCGCGCGAGTGGGCGTGTTTCCGCTGATGATGTTTTTCGGCTTCTACGCTTTGCAGACCTCGATCAACGGGCTGCTGACCGACCACGGCTACGTGCCGGTGACGCTCGACCGGATGTTTCCGGCGCTGATGGGCATGCCGGTGCTGACGTTCGCGATCTACGCGGTCATCCTGGATGGGTCGGATTACTGGCGGCATCGTTTCTCGCACCGGATCGGCTGGTGGTATGGGCTGCACTCGGTGCATCACGCGCAGACACGGATGACGTTCTGGTCGGACGACCGGAATCACGTGCTCGATGATCTGATCGCCTATGTCTGGTTCATCGCCACGGGTCTGCTGATCGGCATTCCGCCGATGCAGTTCCCCTTGCTTGTGCTCGTCCTGCGCCTGGTGGAGAGTTTAAGCCACGCGAATACGCGCGTGCGGTTTGGCTGGGTCGGCGAACGGCTCCTGGTATCGCCTCCTTTCCATCGCGCGCATCACGGGCTGCTGGCGGCGGGTCAGCAATCCTTCAATTACGGCG
>CAXUIA010000259.1:0-3810 GCA_964250835.1 uncultured Acetobacteraceae bacterium
CTTCGGAAGGAGACCGAGAGGTTCTCGACCGAGAGGAGAGGTTCATCTGGCATCGCGGACCCTCGGGTCGAGTGCGGCGTAGAGGATGTCAACGATCGCGTTGGCGAGCACGACGAAGACGGCGGAGTACATCACGGTCGCCATGATCATCGGCAGGTCCAGATTGGCGAGCGCCACGTAGGTCAGCCGCCCCACCCCGTTGAGCCCGACCACCACCTCGGTCAGCAGCGCGCCGCCGCCCACGAGCTGCGCGAAATCCAGACCGAATAGCGAAACGAACGTGACCAGCGACGTGCGCAGCGCGTGGTGCACCATGATCCGCACCGGCCCGAGCCCCTTGGCACGTGCCGTGCGGATGAAATCCTCCGAGTAGACCGCAACGAGATCAGAACGCAGCACCCGCCCATAGATGCCGATGAACAGGACCGCGAGCGTAATCCAGGGCAGGATCAGCGATCGGAACCACAACCCCGGATCCTGCAGGAGCGGCGTGTAGCCCAGCCCCGGCACCCACGAGAACAGCCACGTGTCGTGATACCGGCTCTGCGTGACCAGGTTGACCACCTCGCCGAGCCAGAACACCGGGATCGATATCCCGATCAATCCCGCCATCATCAACGACCGGTCGAGCAGGCTGCCGCGCGTGGCGGCCGCAACCGTGCCGATGCCGATCGACACCACGACCCAGATTGTAGCCGCCCCCATCACCAGCGAAATCGTCACCGGTGCCGCCTCCATTACCGCCGGCACCACCCGCTGCCCGCGATTGACGAAGCTCGTCAGGTCTCGCGTGATAAACAGCTTGGTCATCATTCGCTCGTACTGAACGTAGATCGGCCGATCAAACCCGAACTCGTGACGCACCGCGGCCAGCGTCTCGGGCGACGCGTTGCGCCCCGCGATCCGCGCCGACGGATCGGCGCCAGGTGTGGCAAAGAAGATCAGGAACAGCAGCGCCGACACCCCCAGCAGGACAAAGACTGTCTGCACCAGGCGGCGAAGCAGCGCACCGATCAACGGTTGCGCCCTCGCGGATCGAGCGCGTCGCGCAATCCGTCGCCGATCATGTTGAGCGCCAGCACGGTGATGACGATCGCTATTCCCGGCGCGATCGCCACCATCGGCCGCGTGTAGATCAAGCCCTGCCCGTCATTGATGATCGTTCCCCAACTCGCCGCCGGCGCCTGCACCCCGATCGACAGGAACGACAGCGCGCTTTCGGCCAGGATGTTGAGCGCCATCAGCAAGGGTGCCAGCACCAGCAGCGTGGTCGCGACGTTGGGCAGGATGTCGCGCAGCAGGATGCGCAGACGCGGCACGCCGAGGCAACGCGCGGCGAGCACGAAGTCGCTCTCGCGCAGCGACAGCACCAGTCCCCGCACGGGACGTGCAATGTAGGGAATATAAACGATCGCAATGATGAAGATCGGCACCAGCAGATTGTCCGCTTCCACCGTGACCGGCCCGATCCGCAAGCCTTGGCTCACCGTCACGATCGATAGCGAGATCGCGATGAGGTAGACGGGCACCGCCCACATGACGTCCATCAAACGCGACAGCACCGCGTCGACGAACCCTCCGAAAAACCCCGCAACGATCCCGACCACAGCGGCCACCGCCGCGCACAGGATGGTGGCCGTAATCCCGATCAGCAACGACACGCGCCCGCCATAGAGCAGCCGCGAAGCAACATCGCGCCCCTGACTGTCGGCGCCAAGTGGATCGGCCCGCAAGTCCCACGTCGGCCCGATCGGCGACATGCCGAGATGCAGCGGGTTCTGATCCGGCTGCATGACGTAGGTGCGGCGCCCCTCGACCTCGACCGTTCCGGCAACGTTGGAAGCAAACGGGTCGGTGTGCGCGACAAAACGTGCATACAGCGGTGCCGCCACGCAGGACAGCGTGATCAGCAACAGCACCAGCAAGGCCGCCATCGCGGTACGATCGCGGGAGAAGCGGCGAGCGCCCTCGGACCAGGGACCGCGCGTCGGGCTCACTGCACCCAGACCTTGGAGAACAGCATCCAGCTGATCTGCGAAAACGTGTAGTTGCCGAGCCGTGACGACACCGGCGTGACACGCCTGATCTGGACCAGCGGCACCGCATACGCCCGGTCGACAATCATCCGGTCCGCCTGCTCCCAAAGCAGCTCGCCGGCTTTCGGGTCCGTGACGGAGACCAACTTCGCGCGGTCCATCACCGACTGAAGATCCTTGTCGCAGTCTCCGGTGATGTTCATCGACGAATCCGATCCGGGATGGAAGCTGCCGCAACCGTACAGCTCGTCTAGGAAATCCGACGCCGCCGGATAGTCCGCGCTCCAATCAGTGAGGCTGATCTGCACCTTGTTGTTCGTATTCTGGATAAAGGTGAACTGGATGTTGAAGTCGAAGGCACGCACGCTCGCCTGGTAGCCGATCGCTTCAAGCGTGCTGCGCAGGTAGTCCCCGAGCGCCTTCGAGTAGTCATGGTTGGGCACGATCAGCGTGACGCGCGTGCCTTCCGTTCCGCTTTCAGCCACGAGCTTGCGTGCACGCGACAGGTCCGGCTGCCGCCACGATGAGGCAGGATGCGCGGCGTCGGCGCCCTGCGTGTTGGCGCAGTAGTCGATGTGAGCTGGATAGTTCTCGGGCAGGATCTGGCACATGGGGATGGCGACTCCCGGACCACCGAAAAAGATCGTTGTTGCGTAACGATCCACGGCATACTCGACCGCCTGCCGCGCCTTTAAGTTGTTGAAGGGCGCGAGATGAACATTCATCGGCACGTAATAGACCTGCGGATGCGGGTCGACATGGGTGCGGTTTGCGAATCGGCTGCCCAGCTCGCCGAGGCGATCCGTTGGCACGTCGTCAAACATGCCGTCGAACTCGTTGTTCTCGATCGCGGTGACTTCGGCTTCATCGGACAGCCCAAAACTATATTCAATCCGGTCAACATAGCCGTCCGGCTGCGCTTCTCCCTCCCACTGCCGGAAATGGGGATTGCGGACCAGGGACATGTGCCGGTTGGGATCGTAATGGACGATCATGTACGGCCCCGTCGCGGGCAGCGCGTCGTTGCCGGTGTCGCGGTCCGGCGTGTCGGCCGGCACAACGTCGCCAAACGGCAGCGCCAGCTTGTCGAGAAACTCCGAATCCGGCCGCGTCAGGTGAAACGTCACCCTGCCTGCCTTGCCGTCGGCCTCGATCCCACCTGTCAGCATGCAGCCGGCTGCCCGCTTGAGACATGCGTCAGCGCCGACAATGACCTGGTAGAAGGTCGTGCCCGGGCTCGACAGGCGGAAGTCACGCCGGAAGGTCTGCACGACATCGTCGACCGTCAAAACATGGCCGTTCGAGAACACGATCCCAGGCCGGAGATGAAACACGTAGGTGCGGCCACCGTCCTGCGGCACAGGCAACGCGTCGGCCAGATCCGGCACGACATCGTTGCTCGCCATTCCGCCCGATTTGCGGAACGCGACCAGCCCGTCATTGGTGACCTGAAACACCTGCTCGAAACCGGCCGCATAGTTCATCGCCGTATCGATGGATCCGAACGCGCTGTCGGCGGTCATTCGAAGCGTGCCGCCGCGATGCGGCCGTTGCCCCGGCGCCACCTCCGTCGCCTGCGCGCCACCAACAGCCAGCGTCACCGCCAGCACAATCGCCACACGCCTCATGCACAACCCACAAACGGCATCTCCACCGTTATGCAAGTTTCGGGTCAGAAGGCCAGGGCGTCGCGTATCTCCCGCCCGACCTGCCGCATCACCCGCCCCGCCTTCGGCATGAACGGAAAGAAAATCAGGAACCCATGGATCGTCCC
>CAXUIA010000260.1:0-3807 GCA_964250835.1 uncultured Acetobacteraceae bacterium
GGTAAGGCCCATGTAGTCGAGACGGCGCTGGAGTTGGTCGCGGCGGGCTTCGTCGGGCTCCTCAGCGGGATCGGGAACGTTGCCGGTGATCGGGATGACGTCCTCGGGGCTGGTTCCCCAGGTGACGAGCGGTGCGATGTCGGCTGCGTCGAGCGTGACGGTGCGGGCGTATAGGGCGCCGTCGTCGGCGGCGAGCGTTCGCCAATACTCGACGGCCTGGCGGAGGGCGTCGCCCTTGGGAGCGAAGGGACGGCCCTCGACGTAGGCGAATGTGGTGTCGTCGGGTGCTACGAGGCCCGCTCGGGCACCGGCCTCGATGGACATGTTGCAGATCGTCATGCGGCCGGCGAGGTCGAGGTTGCGGATCACGTCGCCCGCAAACTCGATGACGTGGCCGGTGCCGCCGGCGGTGCCGATGCGGCCGATGATGGCGAGCATGACGTCCTTGGCGGAAACGCCGGCGCCGAGCGCGCCGTCGACGCGGATGAGCATGTCGGGCGAGCGCTTCTGGAGCAGGGTTTGGGTGGCGAGCACGTGCTCGACTTCACTGGTGCCGATGCCGAAGGCAAGCGCACCCAGCGCACCGTGGGTCGACGTGTGGCTGTCGCCGCAGACGATGGTCATGCCGGGCAGCGAGAGACCCTGCTCGGGACCGACGATGTGGACGATGCCCTGTTCGGGGGACAGCAGCGGGAAATAGGGCACACCGAATTCGGCGACGTTGCGCTCGTGCGTCTGGACCTGGAGGCGCGACTCGGGCTCGGCGATGCCGGCGCTGCGGTCGGAGGTGGGGACGTTGTGATCGGTCACCGCGATGGTCGCGTCAGGGCGTCGGACACGGCGCCCGGCAAGGCGAAGGCCCTCAAACGCTTGCGGCGAGGTGACCTCATGGACGAGATGGCGGTCGATGTAGAGGACGCAGGTGCCATCGGGGAGCGTCTCGACAACATGGGCGTCGAAGATTTTCTGAGCGGTGGTGCGTGGCATGACTGGTCCTCAGGCGGGTCTGGCGGCGCTGCCCCCAGCGGGGTCCAGGGGCCGAGCTCCTGGGCTTACTCTGCTGCTGCGGGCACTTCCCGAGCCTTCTCGGCGATACGCGCCGACTTGCCGCGGCGGCCGCGGAGATAATAGAGCTTCGCGCGGCGGACGTCGCCGCGGCGGACGACGGCGATCTCGGCGATGGTCGGCGCGTAGAGCGGGAAGACGCGCTCCACGCCCTCGCCGTAGCTGATCTTGCGCACGGTGAAATTAGAGTTCAGGCCCTTGTTGGAGCGGGCGATGACGACGCCCTCGTAGGCCTGAAGGCGCGAGCGTTCGCCTTCGATGACGCGGACCGAGACGCGAACTGTATCGCCAGGCGCGAACTCAGGCACCGGGCGGGTGGCGGTCAGGCGTTCGATCTGCTCCGCCTCGTATTGCTGGATGATGTTCACGACTGGGTCCTTTCGAGGAGATCGGGGCGGCGGGTTTGTGTAGCCTCGAGCGCGCGCTCGTGACGCCAGGCGTTGATCGCGGCGTGGTGGCCTGAGAGCAGGATGCCGGGTACTTGGCGGCCCTGCCAGTCGGCGGGGCGGGTGTAATGCGGATGCTCGAGGAGGCCGCCCGTGAAGCTTTCGGTGATCGCGCTTTCGGGCTTGCCGATCACGCCAGGCAAGAGGCGGACGCAGGCATCGAGGAGGACGAGGGCGGGGAGCTCGCCGCCCGAGAGAACGTAGTCGCCGATGCTGATTTCGGTGGCGTGGTGGGCTTCAAGGACGCGCTGGTCAACACCTTCGTAGCGGCCGCAAAGCAGCATGAGGCCGGGGCCGGCGGCGAGGGCGGCAACGTCAGGCTGGGTCAGGGGGCGGCCGCGTGGGGTCAGATAGATCAGTGGCAGTTCGGCCGGCGTGCTGACGCGGGCGGCTTGGATTGCGGCGTCCGCGATGTCGGGGCGCATGACCATGCCGGCACCGCCGCCGAACGGGACGTCGTCGACCGTGCGGTGACGGCCTTCACCGTGGATGCGGATGTCGTGCGTTTCGAGCGACCATTGGCCGCGGGCGAGCGCGCGGCCAGCGAGCGAGTGGGCGAGCGGGCCCGGGAACATGTCCGGAAACAGGGTGAGGATGGCAGCGTGCCAGGTCATGAGGCGGCGCGCATCTTGCCGGACGGGGCCTCGACCTCGTCGGGGACAGCGACCGTGAGATGGCCGGCATCAAGGTCGATATGCGGGACGGCGGCGTGGGTGAAGGGAATGATGAGCGCGCCGGGCTCGATCTCGAGGCTGACGCCGGCACCGTAGTCATGGATTTGGGCGACACGGCCGAGTGCTTCACCAGACTGGTCGCGCGCCTGCAGGCCGACGAGGTCGGCGAGGTAGAACTCGTCAGGCTCCGGGGCGGGCAGGTCATGGCGGTCGGCATAGAGACGCCGATTGGTGAGCGTTTCGGCTTCGTTGCGGTCGGCAATGGCGCGACCGGCGGCGTCCGAGAGTTGGGCGATGCCCTCGCCACGCCAGGCGAGCCGCCAGGTGCGGCCTCCTTCGTCCCGGAGAGGCAAGGTCGTCAGGGTGTCGGGGGTGCTCGCGTAGGAGATGAGACGCACCAGGCCGCGCACACCGTGCGGCCTGCCGATGACGCCCATCAGGAGACGCCGTTCGCCCATGTCAGGCGGCGGCCGCCTTCGCGGCGGCGGCGGCACGTGCGGCTTCCTTCTTTTTGGGTGCCGATTGCTTCGGCTGCTCGTTGTAGGCGGGCATCGGCGCCAGACCAGCGCGTCCGAGGAAACGGGCAACGCGGTCGGTCGCGAGCGCGCCTTCGCCGAGCCAGTGGACGATTCGCTCGCCCGAGAGAATGACGCGCTCATCATGCTCGGCGGGCAGCATCGGGTTGTAGCTGCCGACTTTCTCGATGAAGCGGCCGTCGCGAGGCGAGCGGCTGTCGGCGACGACGATGTGGTAGTACGGCCGCTTCTTGGCGCCCGCGCGCGCGAGCCTGATCTTCAGTCCCATTCCTGTGTCCTTCAGTGTCGTGTCATTGGAGGGCGGCCGCCGTGCCGGACAGGTCCGCCCTGCCCTCCGGCGCCCTGCATGAGGGCGGCGAGACCGCCACGCATCATGCCTTTCTGGCCCAGTTTGCTCATGCGCTTCATCATCGTCGACATGTCGTCAAACTGTTTGAGGAGGCGGTTGACGTCCTGGACCGAACTGCCCGACCCGGCGGCGATGCGCTTCTTGCGGGACGCCTTGATGATGTCGGGCGTGCGCCGTTCGGCACGGGTCATCGAACCGATAATGGCGGACTGCTTCTTGAGGATGGTGGTGTCGAGGTTGGCGCCGTCGATCTGGTCCTTGAGCTTGCCCAAGCCCGGAAGCATTCCAAGGATGCCGCTGATCGAGCCCATGCGGGTGATCTGGCGGAGCTGGCTCGCGTAGTCCTCTAGGTCGAACTTGCCCCGCATCATCCGTGTGGCGACACGCTCGGCTTCGGCCTCGTCGACGGTCTCGCTGGCACGCTCGACGAGACCCGCGATATCGCCGAGGCCGAGGATGCGACCGGCGACGCGTTCGGGGTGGAAGTCCTCGAGCGCGTCGAGCTTTTCGCCCGAGCCGGTGAGCTTGATGGGAGCGCCGGTCACGTGACGCATGGAGAGTGCGGCACCACCGCGGGCGTCACCGTCCATCCGGGTCAGGACGACGCCGGTGATCTGCAGGGCCTCGTTGAAGGCCTGGGCGGTGTTGACGGCGTCCTGGCCGGTCATGGCGTCAACGACGAGGAGGGTTTCGGCGGGGTTGGTCGCCGCACGGACCGCGCGGACCTCGTCCATGAG
>CAXUIA010000261.1:0-3806 GCA_964250835.1 uncultured Acetobacteraceae bacterium
GTTCGAGTATGTCGAGCGGTGTCACCATCCCCTTCACCGTCTGGTAATACGTCCGGTCGAGCGGATGCCCCGCCGACGACGTCACCACCGTCCGGAACCGCCGGCCGACAGCGACCGCCGTCGCCCCGCGCACGAACTCGACCGCCCGTGCGTGGCTCTCCTCCACCGGCCCGAAATTGACGTGCACCAGCCGGCGCTCATCATCGAGCACCGTATTGAGCGCCCAAACCTCCCCCAGCCGGCGCACGATCTCGATCTGCGCCTCATGCAGCGGGTTGCCGGCCAGGTTGCACTGCATCGCCAGCGGATGCTCCATGAACCGTGCCGAGTGGAACGTCCGGATCGTGGCCTCGCCCGCGATCCCTGGCGCCACCACCTTCCGCCCGCCCGACCAGCCCGCCATGAAGTGCGGCTCGACCAGCCCCGTCGCGATCCGCAACTCAGCCTCCACGAACCGCCGATCGAGGTGGATCGGCACCGCGTGCGCCTCCGTCATCCCAAGATCGACATGCTCCTCGGCACGCCGCGCATAGTGGTTCTCGACCCTGACATTCGCCGCCACCCAGGGATCGCCCACCACCGCCTCGAGCTCCGCGCCCTCGTTCGGCCGATGCAGCCCCGTCGCGATCAAGACAGTGATACGATCACGCTCGACACCGGAAGCAAGGAGCGTCTCGATCATCGGCCGCAGAAACAATCCGTTCGGCACCGGCCTGGTGACATCACAGATCAGGATGCAGGCACTCTTTCGCCCGCGCGAGACGGTCCGCAACGGTGCGATCGCCTCGGCCACCGCTCCCGCCGCATCATCCATCGGAGGGAGCACCTGCTTGCGTACAACCGTCACCCGGGCGCGCTCCGGGACTTTGACGTGCAGGTGACCGCGGCCGTAGGCAATTGAGATGTCAACCATTGAAACCTCCAAGCAAGGCCAGGGCGCTGCCCCCGACCCGCTGGGGCCGGCGGCCCCAGACCCGCGTCATTCAGGTCTCTCGCTTCGCCTTGCGACACCCGCCGACGCGCCCGCCCTTGTTGCACTGATCGAGCGCTCGGTTCATGGGCTTCAGTCGGGCGACTATAGCCGGTCGCAGCGGGACAGCGCCATCGGGCAGGTCTTCCTGGTCGATGGCGGTCTGATCGCCGACCGCAGCTATTTCGTCGTAGAAACCAGAACCGGCCGGCTTGCAGGCGCCGGCGGCTGGTCGAACCGCAGGGCGCTGCATGGCGGTCACGTCAAGACCGACACTGGAGAGCGGATCGACCCGGCCAAGGAGCCTGCGCGGATCCGCGCCTACTTCGTCGACCCCGATTTCGCGCGACAGGGCATCGGCTCCGCTATTCTCAGAGCATGTGAGGCCGCCGCTCGCGCGGCCGGCTTCACGTCCGCGACCATGGGAGCCACGCTGACCGGGATCCCATTCTATGAGCGGCACGGATATATCCAGGGTGAGCGGGAGCACGCCCAACTACCCGATGGCGAGTCGCTTGCTATTGTTCGGATGTCGAAGTCGCTGGTCTGAGCGCGGGGCGTGTCCGGAGGCGCCGCCCCCGGTCGGGTCAGCCTCTCAAGCCCGCATCACTTCCGGCGCCCGCGCCCGCCCGACCGCCTTCGCATACTCATGCGGCACCACGTGCCAGAAGTGCCGCACCAGCCGCGGCCAGTCATGCAGGATCATCGCGGCATAGCGGCTCCCCGTCTCCTGCGCATGCCGCTCGACCAACCCGCGCACCTCCGCCTCGCCGTCCTCGTCGACGCGCTCCCACCCGACCGTGTCCCGATTGACCCGCTGCTCGAACACGTCCGAGGCGTCGTAGATGAATGCCGTTCCACCGGTGAACCCGGCGCCAAAGTTTTCGCCCACGTCGCCCAGGATCACCACCGTCCCGCCCGTCATGTATTCGCAGCCGTTCGAGCCGCAGCCTTCCACGACCGCGATCGCACCCGAGTTGCGCACCGCGAACCGCTCCCCCGCCTGTCCGGCCGCAAACAGTTCGCCCGCGGTCGCGCCATACAGCACCGTGTTGCCGATGATCGCGTTCTCGTTGCTTTTCAGCGTCGAGGACGGCGCCGGCCGCACCACGATCGTCGCCCCCGACAATCCCTTGCCGACATAGTCGTTGGCATCGCCCAGCACTTCGAGCTTGAGACCGCGCACCGCGAACGCCCCGAGCGATTGTCCCACCGACCCGCGCAACCTGACAGTCACGTGGCCCGGCTGAAACGCGTCGGATCCAAACCGGCGGTAGATGTGGCTCGAAAACCGCGTCCCGATCGCGCGATGCACGTTCTGCACATTGTAGTGGAGCTGCATCTTTTCGCCGTGCGCAAAGAACGGCTGCGCGTCCTCGATCATCCTTGCGTCGAGAGTATCGGGCACCTCGTTGCGGCCCTCACGCGTGCAATAGCGCGCGAACGGCCCCGGATCCGCCTGCGCGAGAATCGGATTGAGGTCGAGATCGTCGAGGTAGTCGGCCCCGCGGCTGACCTGGCGCAGCATGTCCGTCCGCCCGATCACCTCGTTGAGGTTGCGCACGCCCAGATCGGCCAGAATGTTGCGGACATCCTCGGCGATGAACGAGAACAGGTTGATCACCTTCTCGGGCGTGCCCTCGAACTTCGCCCGCAGCGCCTCGTCCTGCGTGCAGACGCCGACCGGGCAGGTGTTGGAATGGCACTGCCGCACCATGATGCAGCCCATCGCGCCGAGCGACGCGGTGCCGATGCCGCACTCCTCGGCGCCCAGCATCGCCGCCATCACGATGTCGCGCCCGGTTTTAAGCCCACCATCGGTGCGCAATTTGACCCGGTGCCGCAGCCGGTTGAGCATCAGCACCTGGTGCGCTTCGGCAAGCCCCATCTCCCAAGGCATGCCGGCATATTTGACCGACGTCTGCGGCGCCGCTCCGGTGCCGCCGGCATGGCCTGAAATCAGGATCGTGTCCGCCTTGGCCTTCGCGACCCCAGCCGCAATCGTTCCGATCCCCGATCGTGCCACCAGCTTGACGCAGACGGTGGCGACGGGATTGATCTGCTTCAGATCATAGATGAGCTGAGCCAGATCCTCGATCGAGTAGATGTCATGATGCGGCGGCGGACTGATCAGCGACACGCCCTCCGTCGCGTGGCGCAGCTTCGCGATCAGGCCGGTCACCTTGAAGCCGGGCAGCTGGCCGCCCTCGCCGGGCTTGGCGCCCTGCGCCATCTTGATCTCGATCTCGCGGCAATTGTTCAGGTACTCGGCCGTCACACCGAACCGTCCCGACGCGATCTGCTTGATGGCCGACGAGGCATTGTCGCCGTTCGCGCGCGGCTTCGATCGCGCCGCATCCTCGCCGCCCTCGCCGCTGTCGGAGCGCGCGCCGATCCTGTTCATGGCGATCGCCAGCGTCTCGTGCGCCTCCGGTCCCAGCGCTCCGAGTGAAATCCCCGGCGCGATCAGACGCTTGCGTATCTCGGTGACGCTCTCGACGTCCTCCGCCGGAATTTTCGCCCGCCCCTCACGGAAATCCAGAAGGTCACGCAGCGCGACGGGCTTTTGACGACGAACCGCTCCCGCGTAGCGCATGTAAGTCGAGAAACTGTCGGTCGCGACCGCAGTCTGCAACGTGTGGATCAGCCCGCCGTCGAACGCGTGCACCTCCCCGCTCCGGCGCAGCTTGTACAGCCCACCCACCGGCAGCGTCACCGCATCCTCGTTCCACGCCGTCTCGTGGAATTCGAGCACGTTGCGCGCAATCCCCGACAGCCCGATGCCCGAAATCCTGCTGACCATGCCGGGAAAGAACTCCGCCACCAGCGCACGCGA
>CAXUIA010000262.1:0-1259 GCA_964250835.1 uncultured Acetobacteraceae bacterium
CGAGGCGGGAGTTCATGCCGAACATCTGCACCTCGTAGTCGAAGTCGGCAACCGCGCGAAGACCCCTGAAGACCGTTGACGCGCCGACCTCGCGGGCAAAATCAACCAGCAGGCCGTCGAAAGGACGGATGACGACCTCGCACCCGCCGAGCTCGGCGGTGCCCATCGAACCAAGCTCGGCGCGCCGCAGCGACGTCCGTTCCTCGCGAGTGAAAAGCGGGTGCTGGCCCGCACTCTCCGCAACACCCACGACGAGCCGGTCGAGCAGGCGCGCCGCGCGGCGCACCAGATCAAGGTGCCCCAGCGTCGGCGGATCGAATGTCCCGGGGTAGGCGCCGATCCGTGGTCCCTGTCTGCCAGGCCCGACGTCAGACATCGGATCCGTCGTCGGCCGGATCCGGTCCCTCCTCGACGGGGGTCAGTGCGCCGGCGCCCAGCGCGTCAGTTCCAGGTGATGTCGGATCGCCGTCAGGATCGTTGGGCGTGGGCTCGACGTCCGGACCCTCCAGCGGGTCCTCCCGAACGGTGAAAGCACTTCCGACACGCTCGTCGGGGCTGAGCTTGAGCAGCGTCACCCCCATGGCCTGGCGCGCGGTCAGCCGAACCTGGTCGGCAGGGACCCGGATCAGCCGGCCGTTGTCGGTCACCAGCATCACGTCGACACCCGCCTGAACCGGAAGCGTCGCCACCGACGCGCTGCCGGTCCGCTTGGAGAGTGCGACGTTGACAATCCCCTGTCCGCCGCGTCCCGTCGTTCGATACTCAAAGGCGGAGCTGCGCTTGCCGAAGCCGCCGTCCGTCACCGTCAGCAGGATCTCCTCGCGCAGCTCGAGCTCGGCGATCCGGTCAGGCGTCAAATCAACCGTCTCCGCCTCCTCGGCATCGGCCATCGGCTCCTGCTCGATCTCGGCCGCCGCCAGCGCGGCGTCCGCCTCCTCGACCGCCTCGAGACCGCGGCGACGCGACGACGCGGTACGCAGATAGGCGGCGCGCTCCTGAACGGTCGCGTTCACATGCTCCAGCACGCAAAGCGAGTTCACCTCGTCGCCGTCCGCCAGACGGATGCCGCGCACGCCCGAGCTGTCGCGCCCCGCAAAGACGCGCAGCGCATCGTCGGTGATCTGAAACCGAATGCACCGGCCGCGGCGTGTGGCCAGGAGAACATCCTGCCCGTCGCGCGCGGTCGCGACACCGATCAGCCGATCGCCTTCCTCAAGCCGCATGGCGATCAGCCCATTGTGACGCACATTGCGGAAATC
>CAXUIA010000262.1:1269-3805 GCA_964250835.1 uncultured Acetobacteraceae bacterium
GGCAGCGGCAAGACGGTGGTGACCTGATCGGCGCCCAACTCCGGCAGCAGATTGACCAGCGCGCGGCCCTTGGCCGTCGGTGCCGCTTCCGGCAACCGCCAGACCTTCTCGCGATAGGCCTTGCCGCCCGACGAGAAGAACAGCACCCACTGATGCGTGTGAGCGATGAACGATCGGGTAATGATGTCGTCGCCGCGCCGGCCGGCAGCCGTGCGTCCGCGCCCGCCGCGGTTCTGCTGGCGAAAGATCTCCAGGTTGGTGCGCTTGATGAATCCGTCACGCGTGATGGTGACCACCATCTGGCCGGGCTCGACCAGCGACTCCTCGTCCTGGTCGGCAAGTGCGTCGATGATGTCGGTCATGCGTGGCGTGGCAAGCTCCGCGCGCACCGCGATCAGCTCGTCGCGCATCACGGCGAGACGCCTGACGCGGCTGCCGATGATGTCGAGCAACTCGGTGATCTCGCCCGCAAGCGTCCCGAGGTCGGCGTTGATCTTGTCGCGCTCAAGTCCGGTCAGTCGTTGCAGACGAAGGTCGAGGATGGCGCGCGCCTGCGCCTCGGTCAGCCTGACCCGGCCGTCGACGACTGTATTGGCCTGATCGTCGATCAGCGCCAGCAGCCGCTCGATCCCGTGCGCCGGAAAGTCACGCCCCATCAGCGCGGCGCGCGCCGCCGCGGCGTCGGGCGAGGCGCGGATGATCCGGATGACCTCGTCGATGTCGTCGACCGCGATCGCCAACCCAACGAGCACGTGGGCGCGTTCGCGCGCGCGCAGGAGGTCGTAACGCGAGCGGCGGCTGATCACCTCCTCGCGGAAGTCGATAAAGATCAGGAGGCAGTCGCGCAGACCCATCAGACGGGGCTGGCCGTGATCGAGCGCCAGCATGTTCACGCCGAACGAAGTCTGCAGCTGGGTGAACCGGTAGAGGTGGTTCAACACCACCTCGGGCGTCGCGTCGCGCTTGAGCTCGATGACGATGCGCATCCCCGACCGGTCGCTCTCGTCGCGTATGTCGGAGATCCCCTCGATCTGCTTGGCGCGCACGAGTTCGGCCATCCGCTCGAGCAGCGTCGACTTATTCACCTGATACGGGATCTCGGTGACGACGATGGCGGACCGATCTCGCCTGATCTCCTCGATCGCCGCCCGCGCGCGAATAACAATCGAGCCGCGGCCGGTCTCAAATCCTTGGCGGATGCCGGCCCGGCCGACGATCAGGCCGCCGGTCGGAAAGTCCGGCCCGGGCACGATCTCCATCAGCGCCTCAAGCGTCAGGTCAGGGTCGGCGATCAGTGCCAGCGTCGCGTCGATGATCTCGCCGGGATTGTGCGTCGGAATGTTGGTCGCCATGCCGACCGCAATCCCCTGCCCGCCGTTGACGAGCAGGTTCGGGTAGGCAGCCGGCAGAACAGTCGGTTCCTGCTCGTTCTCATCGTAGTTCGGCTGGAAATCGACCGTGTCGCGATCGATGTCGTCGAGCAGGAACATCGCCGCGCGCGACAGCCTGGCTTCCGTGTAGCGCATCGCCGCCGGACTGTCGCCGTCGATCGAACCGAAGTTGCCTTGGCCATCGATGAGCTTTACCCGCATCGACCAGGACTGCGCGAGCCGGACGGTGGCATCGTAGATCGATGCGTCCCCGTGCGGGTGATACTTGCCCATCGCGTCGCTGACGATCCGCGCCGACTTGCGATAGGGCTTGTCTGGCGTAAATCCGCCCTCCCGCGCCGCATAGAGTATACGTCGGTGCACCGGCTTCAGCCCGTCGCGCGCATCCGGCAGCGCTCGGCTGACGATCACCGACATGGCGTAGGCCAGGTAGGAGGAGCGCATCTCCTCCTCGATCGTGACGGGCAGCCGGTCTGAGGGAGTTGTGGAGTCGCTCAAGGGTGAAATGGCCTGCTTGTCGCGGTGTGGGTCACACCTGTCCTTTGACGTTCATTCGTCATCTCAGGTTTTAACACACACCCATGATCCTTGCGAACCCAACCAATTGTGCGACGCACCATTTGTGCATTGACATCCCACAGCAAGCCACCTAATTGTGCGCTGCACCATTCGCTGATCTAGAAGGATCGAACAATGTCGCTCTCACAAGCTTACGCGTCCGCCCACGCCGAATCCTCCGGCCTGACCGCGCTCCTGCGCACCACACGCACGGCGATCAGCAGGATCATCGGCCAGCGCCGGCAGCGCGCGCAAATCCTGTCCGAACTCAACACCTACAGCGAGCGCCAGCTTCAGGATCTCGGCATCAGCCGCGCCGACTTCCCTGCGATCGCGACCGGAACCTACAGCCGCTAAGCGGGTGACCCCTCGCTCGGGTCATCAACGGTGAGGTCGACTGCCACACGCAACGTGTGACGGCCCCCACCGAGGATGACCCCAAAGAGCGGGCTCACGTCGGAAAAGTCCCTTCCCCACCCCAGCACAACGTGCTGATCGCCGACGACGAGCTCGTTGGTTGGATCAAGCCCTACCCACCCGTGCTCCGGCCCCCGCCAACCGCCGCCCCAGGCGTGGCTCACATCCGA
>CAXUIA010000263.1:0-3131 GCA_964250835.1 uncultured Acetobacteraceae bacterium
GCGTTCGCCAGCCTTCGCCGAGGGCCAAGACGGCGTCGGCGCGCCGCATGGCGTGCGCGAGCAGGCGCCGCGCGAGCGGGTGCAGTTCGCGCAGGAAGTCGGCGAAGCGCGAGCCGTGCACGTGGATCACGACCGGAATGGCGAACAGGTGGGCGATCTGGGCGAGCAAGAGCTTGCGCACGACGCTCCCGTCGGCGGCCATGTGCAGGTGGACAAAGCCGGGGCGGCTGACGGTCAGCCGGACGGCGCAGCGGGCAAAGGCGGCGAGGCCGTGGCTGTCGAGCACTTGAGGCGCGCCGGCGCCCCAGGCGCGGGTGACGTAGCGGACCTGGCGGGCGATGCCGCCTTGCCCGTTCAGGCCGCCGGGGCAGATGACGAGGCCAGGGGCCTCGTGCGATGCACGCTGTCGCATGAGGCTCCCCGCCCCCGCTGGGGGCAGCGCCCCCGGACCCGCGGGGCTCATGTCACGGGTTCCAAGGGCAATGCTCTTGGCGGGGTTTTGGGCAGCGCCCCGTGCTTTTCTTGCCGTCAGGAGACGCCCATACCCGCCAAGGAGGGCCTCGGCTTGACGCGACAATGAAAATCGCTCGGTGAAACGGCGCTGCCCTTCGGCGCCCATCGTCCGACGGCGCTCCGGGTCGTCGATGAGCGAGGCGAGCGCGTCGCCGAACGCCGCCGGCGTGTCGGTCTCGACGAACAGGCCTGCCTCGCCCACCAGGCGACGCGACATGGAAAGATCGAACGCGAGGCTCGGCAGTCCGAAAGCCATGTATTCGAGCAGCTTGTTCATGGTGAGGCGGTCGTTGAACGCGTTGCGCGGGTCGGGACAAAGGCCGATTTCGGCCGTCCGGAAAGCGCGCCAGAGCTTTTCGCCGGTGACGAAGCCGAGAAAGGTGACGTGCTCAGACAGGCCGAGCGTTGTTGCGCGCCGGCGCAGCGCTGCGGCTTCGGGGCCATCGCCCGCCAGAATGAACTGGATGTCGTTGCGTCCATGGTTCTGCACGAGGTGTGCGGCCGCATCGAGCAGGATGTCGACGCCGTCCTGGCTGCCCATGACGCCGACATACAGCACCGCGTGCGCACGGCCCTGCCGGAGCGACGGCTCGGGCGGCAGCGCCAGTTGCGCGTCGAGATCGGGCGAGCTCAGCACGACCGTGGTCTGATCGCGGCGCTTGCCACCAAGGTCCATGTCGTATGACTGGAACATCTCGTTGGGCGAGATCACCATGTCGGCCAGGCGAACCGTCAGCCGCTCGAACAGCCGCATGAGCGCAAGCAGCATTCCGCCGCCCGGAAACTTCACCTTGAAGAGTTCGACCGCCAGATCGTGATGATCGAAGACGAAACGAACTCCGAACGGCCGGAACTGCAGTGCGACCAGGAACAGCAGGTCCGGCGGGTTGCAGGCCTGGACGACGTCAAAGCCGGTCGAGAGGAAGACGCGCCAGGCGAGCAGCGACTGGCTGATGATCGCGGTCGTGTATTCAAACAGATAACCGATCGAGCCGTGCGCCTCGGGCAGCCAGTGGCGGCGGATGTTGATGCCGTCGATCGTTTCGCGGCTTTTGGTCCAGCCCTTGCCCTTGGGGCAGATCACGGTGACCGCGTGGCCCGCGCGGCGCAGTGCGAGTGCCTCCTGCCACACTCGCCGGTCGGGCGGAACGGGCAGGTTCTCGACAAGGATCAGCACGTGCCCGAGATCGGTCGAGTCCAGTGCCCGCGCGGCTGGGATGACATCAGGTGCCCGCATAGCTGGGTTCACATCAGGTGCCCGCATAGCTGGCAACGGCGTCTCTCCAATCTGATCTGAATATGAGAAAGGCCCGGTCGGACGCCGACGGGGCGGATGGTGCGCAGAGGTCGATACGGTGTCAACACGTTTTCGTGTTGTTTCTAACCGTTCCGTGTGCGACACGGACGCAACGAGCTCGATGACCGGAGGGAACTTTCATGGCCGAGCGTGACATTCTCGCCCGCTTCACTTTGCGTGACATCGCTGCGTTGGGCTTCCGCCGCAAACGGCTGATCGCCGCGGCGGGACTGTTGCCGGTCGCGCTGGCGGTCGCAGCGATGTCTCTGCTAACGCCGCGTTACTCCGCCACGGCCAGCGTCATGGTCAAAACCGGACGCGAATATCTCGTGCGCGAGGAAGGTCAGGTCACCGGCCAGTCGGCGCCGCAGACGACCAAACAGGAAGCGGTCAACTCCGAACTCGAGATCATGACCAACCGCGGCAGCATCGAGGAGGTGATCCGGCGGATCGGGCTTGGCCGGCTTTATCCCTCCATCGCGCGCTCACCGCCGACCGAAGGGACGCCGATGGACGCGGCTGTTTTGCAATTCAGCAAGCGGCTCAAGGTGGAAGCGGTCAAGATCAGCAATGTGGTCGATATCACTTTTACGCACCGCGATCCGGTGCTGGCGGCGCGCGTGCTGCGGGAATTTCTTGCGGTCTACAACACGCGTCATCTCGCGGTGTTCAGCGGCGGCAATTCAAGCCGGATCTACGCGGACGCGATCGCGGCCGACATCGCCGATCTCGACCGCCTGGAGCACCAGCGGGCCGCGATCAAGCTGGACAACGGCATCTATGACGCGGAGGAACAGCGGCTTTCGCTTATTTCGCAGCGGGCGGATGCGCAGGATCAGCAGCGGCAGGCGATCGACCGGCGAGCCTCGCTCGATCAGCGGATCGCGTATCTGGAGCATGCGCTGGCCGCCATCCCGCATCATGACGTGAGCACGGAAACCGACAAGAACGACACCGCGACGGCGCCGGGAGCGGCGCTGGTCGACCTGCAGCGCACGCGCAGCGATCTGCTGGCGCGTTACGCGCCGGATCATCCGCTGGTGCGCTCGGTGGACGCGCAGATCGCGTCGGTGACGCGTGCGGACGCGTCGATGTCGCGGCCGTTCGTGCATATCAAGACCGATCGCTCGCCGGTTGAGCAGCAGGTCACGCAGGAACTGGTTATGGACCATGCTGAGCGGGTGCCGCTCGAAGGGCAGATCGCGCGCGCGGCCGCGGCGATTGGCGGCTTCAACGCCGAGCTGCGCCGGATCGAGCGGGGCGACACGGCGCTGCAGACGCTCGCGAGCCGGATCGACAGCGTGAGCGAGAACCTCAAGGA
>CAXUIA010000263.1:3141-3804 GCA_964250835.1 uncultured Acetobacteraceae bacterium
AACCAGTACGAAAAGGCGCGCGCGCTCGATGGGATGGATGAACTCAAGGCGCTCAGCGTCAGCACGATCCAGCCGCCGATCACGGGCGGGCTGCCGGTGTTTCCGAACCCGCTGATCTTTGGCGCGGGCGGGATCGTGCTCGGCCTGCTGTCGGCCACCGGAACGCTGATCCTGCTGGTGCTGCTCAATGACCGCGTCTTGACGGCCGACGGGCTCGAGCGTGCGCTCGGCCTGCCGGTGCTGGCCAGCATCCCCGACGCGTCCTGGTGACGGGGTGGTGCTTCGCGACAGCCTGCTTTATGTCGCGGCCAAGATCGTGCCGGGCGCGCTGGGTGTCGCGACCACCTCGCTGCTGACGCGCGTCTTCGCACCGGCCGATTACGGGCTGTACGGCATCGCGCTGATCGTGATGACGTTCGGCTCGTCGATGCTGTTCGACTGGATCGGTCTCGCCTTTATGCGCCTCTACGAGGCGCGGCGGGATGATCCCCGCACGATCCCGACCTTCATGGCGCTGTTCGCGCTGGTGACGGGTGCCATGGCGCTGCTGGGCATGGCGGCGGCGGCATGCGGCCTGTGGCGGGGACATGTCTGGCTTTGGCTGGCCGGGATGGCGATGGCCTGGGCATATTCGCTGTTCGAGCTGCTGGCACGCCTGGAGAT
>CAXUIA010000264.1:0-3800 GCA_964250835.1 uncultured Acetobacteraceae bacterium
ATGCCGCCGATGGCACCAGCCTCGCTCGCAACGCGAGCCTTGCCCTCTCGCGAGCCCGTCGGGACGGGCTCGGCCGCCCGCGTGTCTTCGCGCCCGCCATGCTATCCGAGCAACAGGACCAGCGCGCGCTGCTCAGCGATCTCCGCCAGGCCCTCGGCCGCGGCGAACTGATGCTGTGCTACCACCCGATCGTCGACCTTTTCACCGGCGAGGTCACCTCGGCCGAGGCGCTGCTCCGCTGGAACCACCCGACCCGCGGCCTGGTCAAACCCGCGATCTTCATCCCCATGGCCGAGCAATCCGGCCTCATCATCCCGATCGGCCGCTTCGCCCTGCTCGAAGCGTGCCGCCAGGCCGCCACCTGGCGCCCCTCGGTGCGTGTCGCGGTCAACGTCTCTCCCGCCCAGTTCCGCGACGAGGCGCTGCTGCTGTCCATCGACGCGGCACTCGCCGGCGCCGGCCTGCCAGCCTCGCGACTCGAGATCGAGATCACGGAGTCCGTCTTCCTTGAAGCCAGCCGCTCCACGCTCGGCGTTCTGCGGGGCCTGCACGAGCGCGGCATACGGCTACTCCTCTCTCCGCTACCTGCGCAGCTTCCCCTTCGACAAGGTCAAGATCGACGCCTCCTTTGTCCGCGACATGGCCTCCGACGTCGAAGCCGCCGCCATCGTGCGCGCCGTCATCGGGCTCGCCAGAAGCTTTGGGATGAAGACCACCGCCGAGGGCGTCGAGACCGAAGCCCAGCGCGAAGGTCTCAGCGCCTATGGCTGCAACGAGGGGCAGGGCTACCTCTTCAGCCGCGTGCGCGACGCCGCGTCAATGCTGGAGTTCGTCGGCGCTCGACAATCATAACGCCTTTGCTAATCACGCAGGATGAAACGCTCGCTCGCCCTTCTCGCCGCCGTCGCCCTCTCGCTCCCCGCCGCGGCCCTCGTGCCGAGCCGGCCGCCCGCAGCACCCGTCAAGCCGGTGACGGACGACGATTGGGGCACCAAGATCACCGATCCCTACCGCTGGATGGAGAGCCGGCCCGAGCCCGCGTTCAGCAACTACCTGCACGGGGAGAACGACTACGCCCGCGCGGTGCTCGCCCGCATCCCTGGCCGCGACGCGCTCGCCCGCGAGATCGAGGCCGTCAGCGGGCTGGCTGCCGGTGTGCGTACCATCGAGCTCGCCGGCGGCCGGACCTTCTATCTCAAGCGTGCCGCCGGCGCACAGATCGCCAGGCTCTACGTGCGCGACGCGAACGGCCAGGAGCGCCTGTTGATCGATCCGGCAACGCTCGCCGCCGGCGGCAAGCACGCCGAGATCGACCAGTTCGCCCCCTCCTTCGACGGCAAGCTCGTGGCCTACGGCGTCTCCGCCGGCGGTTCCGAAAACAGTGTCCTGCACGTCATCGAGGCCGACACCGGCCATGTCCGGCCCGACACCATCGACCGTTCGCAGTTCGCCGGCGTCGCCTGGCTTCCTGACGGGAGCGGCTTCTTCCACACCCGCCTGTCGCCCACCGCCGACACCGGCCCGGCGGTCGATAAATACCAGCACCTGCGCGTCTACCGGCACACTCTCGGCGACGATCCGTCGCACGACACGGTCGTCCTCGACGTCGACCATCTTCCCTTCAGCTACCATGCGGCCGAGATCTTCCCCACCATCGGCACCACGCCCGGCTCCGACGCGGCGGTGGCCGACCTCTCCGACGGCGTCTCGCCCGAGAGCGCGATGTGGTCCACCAAACTCGCCGACCTGATCGCCGGCCATCCCGATTGGCATCAGATCGCCGCCCAGTCCGACGACGTCGTCGGCGCCACCGCCCGCGGCAACGTCATCGACCTGCTCACCCATGCGGGCGCCCCGCACCTCAAGATCACCGAGACCAGTCTGGACCATCCCGACCTCGCCACCGCCAAGACGATCGTCCCCGAAGGTGCCGGCGTGCTCACCGCGCTCGCCTTCGCCGCCGACGGCCTTTATTTCGCCCAGCGCGACGGCGCCACCTTCTCGCTGCACCGGATAGGGGACGGCAGCGCCACGCCAACCACCGTGGCACTCCCCTATCCCGGCACCATCCTGCCGCCGGAGGAAGGATCGGGCGGCCTGGTCACCGACCCGCAGCGCCCGGGCGCGCTCGTCAGCCTCGAATCCTGGGAACGGCCCGACACCTGGTTCAGCACCACGCCGAACGGCGACACGCTTGCCGACACCCACATCCTGCCGCCCTTCCCGCGCGACCTGTCCGACTACGTCTCGACCGAAACGTCGGCGACCGCGCGCGACGGCACCAGAATCCCGCTTTCGGTCAGCACCAAGCGCGGCCTTCAGCGCGACGGCCGCCGCCCGACCTACCTCGTCGGCTACGGCGCCTACGGCCTCTCCTACGACGCCGCATTCTCGCCCGACTTCATCCCCTGGCTCGACCGCGGCGGCGTCTACGCCGTCGCCCACGTCCGCGGCGGCGGCGAGCTCGGCCAGGCCTGGCACGACGCCGGCAAAATTCAAACCAAGCAAAACACCATCCACGACTTCATCGACTGCGCCGAGGCTCTCATCAAGTTGGGCTACACCGACACGCCCCACCTCGCGGGCGAGGGCACCAGCGCCGGCGGCATCCTGATCGGCGGCGCCATCACCCAGCGCCCCGACCTCTTCCGCGCCGCCCTGATCCGGGTCGGCGCCACCAACACCACCCGCGAGGAGTTCACCGCCAACGGGCCGAGCAACATCCCCGAGTTCGGCACCGTCACCAACAAGGCGCAGTTCCCCGCCATGCTCGCCATGGACGCCTACGACCATGTCAGGAAAGGCGTCGCCTATCCCGCCGTCCTGCTGACGGGCGGGGCGAACGACCCGCGCGTCGACGTCTGGATCCCCGCCAAGATGACCGCCAAGCTGCAGGCCGACACCAGCAGCCGCCGTCCGATCCTGTTCCGCGTCGAGTTCGACGCCGGTCACGGCGTCGGCTCCACCCGCAAGCAGCGCGACGACGAAACCGCCGACGAGTTCGCCTTCCTGCTCTGGCAGTTCGGAGAAAAGGAGTTTCAGCCGGCGCACTAAGCAACGGCCAGGGCTCTGCCCTGGACCCGCTGGGGGCAGCGCCCCCAGACCCGCGTTCACTGCAGAGCGAGCCTGTAGCGCACAACTCCGTCGGCCGGAACGTAATCATCATACAGCCTGCGAGCCCGTCCGTTGTCGGCATCCGTATGCCAATAAACAGAACTCCAGTTGCGCTGGGCGCCGAGTGCCACGACATCATCCAGTAGGGCCCGCCCGACGCCACCGCCTCGCGCGTGGGGATCGACGAACAAATCCTCCAGGTAGCAAGTCGGCTTCACGTTCCAGGTCCCTTCGTGGACGACGCATATCGCAAATCCGACCACGCTGTCGTCCATCATCGCGAACCTGCCGAACATAGAACCACGAGCATCAAGAATACGCTGCCAGGTATACTGCGTCGCCTGAGAAGAAATCGTTGCTCCGTAGAAGTCGAGATAGCCCGCCCAGAGCTTATGCCACCCGACCTCATCGCGAGCTTGCGGTGCGCGGACAAGAACAGGCCTCTTTGCCATTGGCAATTACCTCCCGAAGCGTGGCGACGCCCGACAACCGAAGCAGCATCAAGATCAGCCCCGAACCACCGTGTGACGATGAGGCGTGCGGCTCGACAACACGCGCTCCAGGGCACTCACCACCCCAGCTCCCCGCCCCACGTGCGAAGCTCCAGCCAGCAACCGCTCCCGAACCGACCGACGCCGCCCTTCATCCCGCGCCAACGCCGCCGCCAGCTCCACATACTCGTCCTC
>CAXUIA010000265.1:0-2662 GCA_964250835.1 uncultured Acetobacteraceae bacterium
CCAACCTCCTGCTGCACTCGCCCTGGCTCACCGCCGGCGGCATCGACTGGAAGCTGGGCCAGTTCGTCACCCCGATCGGCTATGAGACAATCGATCCAAGCACCAATCCGTTTTATTCGCACTCCTACATCTTCAACTATGGGCCGTTCCAACACACCGGCCTGCAAGGCATCCTGCATCTCAATCCCACCGTCGACATCTACGGCCAGATCGACACCGGCGAGAGCACCACCTTCGGCACGCGGACGGGCGACAACAACGCCGAACCCGCCGGTCTGGTCGGATTTGCACTGAACAATCTCGTCGGCGGCAAGCTGACCCTTCTCGCCTTGTCGCACATGGGTCCCGAAAACCCGCTTAACACCGACCCGCAAGCCAACAGCCAGATGCGTTACGAAAACGACTTCATCGCCACTTACAAGGCAAATGCCAAGCTGACCTACGTGCTTGAGCTGAACTATCAGCACGACGACAGCGTGGGTGCCGATGCGTATGGCGGCGCCGGCTACATCTCCTACGCGCTGACGCCCACGGTGACGCTCAACGGCCGCGCCGAGATCTACCGCGACAACGCCGGCTTCTTCGGCGCCGCCTATCCCGGTAACCTCGACCCGATCAATGTGCTTGCCGGCCGCCCAAACACGGCATTCAGCGAAGGCCGCAACACCAACAGCGAATACACGCTCGGCTTCACCTACAAGCCCACGATCAAACGTGTTGCCCTGCTCGCCTTCCGTCCGGAAATCCGCTGGGACAAGTCGCTGAGCGGCACCTCGCTTTTCACCGACCGCCTGCAGACCGGCTCCTTCACCTTCGGCGGCGACATCATCCTGGGCTTCTAGGCCCGCCGCCGCTGCCGCCGCGTGATCAAACATGGCCGCTCGCCCCGGCGGTGCCGGGGCAGCGGCCTACATCATGTCGCTAAACCTCCAAGCTCAGGGCACCACCTTGCCCGCGTAGATAAGCGGCGAGTCGATCGTGCTGGTGATCGCCACCTCCATGTCGTGCTCGAGCTGGCCAAGCACGGCCGGAGCCCGGGCCTTGAGCACGAAGAACCAGCCCGCACCCACCATCATGTAAGCTGCAAAGCCGTACGGCAGGAGGTTGTAAGGATAGGCCGGAACCGGAAACAAGCTGCCGATCAACGACAACGCCATCAGCAAGGCGCCAAGTCCGCCAAAGAACGCATCAACTGGCTTGAGCTCTCCCATCTTTCTCAACAAGGCAGGTGCTGCCAGCGAGCAAAGAAAATAGACCACGATGAACCCGAACGACGCGATCGTTCCGTACCACCCAAACGTGTCCAACTCAGCCTGACCGCTGAAAGCGCACACCAGAACCAGGTTGAGAACGACGCCGAAGGCGAGCGCGACATGCGGCGTCCGATGCGTGACATGCACCTTGCCAGCCCAACCATGCACAAAGTTATAGCGTCCGAGCGAGAACAGCATCCGTCCGAAAGCATTGATCGAGGCCAGCGTGCACGCAAAGCTGCTGATCGCGGCTCCGAAATACACCAGCGCTGTCAGAAGTGGGCTCTCGCCGGTCAGGATGTCGCCGAGCGGTGCGCCGCTCGCCCCGAGCTTTGTGCCGTCATCGTGGAAGCCCTGGGTGATGACGTAGGTGGTAAAGACGAAGAACAGCCCGGCCGCCAATGCCGTCGACTTGATCGCGCGCGGGATCGCCGTGCTCGGATTGCGCGCTTCCTTGCCCAGCGTCGCCGCGCTCTCGAAGCCGACGAACGAGAAGATGGCGAACACCACCGCCTGGATCGTCTTGCCTGGACTGATGCCCGACAGCGAAAGCTGTTTGGTATCCGGAGCGAAACCCGAATGGGCAAGCGCAAAAAGGCTGACAGCCAGGATGATCACGACCGAAACCGCCTCACAGGTCAGTCCGACCCGCGAAGAAAGACGAATGTCTCTGATCGCCAGCAGCAAGGCCAGCCCGGAGACAACGACGTAAAGCAGAATGCTGTTCGGCGCGAAACCAATATGCAGGGCGGTAAAGAACGTCTTGACGAAGATCGACGTCGCGACCGTCAGCGCCATCGCCGTGAACAGATAGGCGGCGAGCATCGACCAACCGGCAAGCATGCCCCAGGCCGGTCCGAGCGAGCGCGAGACATAGATAAAGAACGAACCGGCGCTCGGAATCCGTTGCGCGAGCTTGCCCACGTTGATGCCGACGACCAGCAGTGCGAGCGCGGCCGCGACATAGACCAGCCAGGATGCAGTGCCAGCCATGCCGGCCACGACCGCGACCGCGAGCGCCGGCGTCAATGTCGGTGAAACGTTCGCGACCGACTGCCCCAAGGTTTCCAAAAATGACAGACTGTCTTTCCTCAATTCCATGCCAATGCTCCTGCGCGCTATGTCGGCGCCCGGCCGACGCGTGAGTGCAAGGTCGAGATTTTCCTGGCACTCAAACGGTTTACTTCGCAAGAACTATGCCATGCTGGAGCAACGAATGCCGACATCCCGAGCCGACGCCGCCCGGGTCAAGCGCGTCCTTAAGCCAAACCCTGCGAGGGCGTCCGATGCCCCGCCGCCGCTCGCGACGGCGTCCAACGCATCAACCGACGTCGCCGACAGCCTCGAAAAGCGGATCGGCCGTGAGGTCAGATCGCTGCGCACCCGTTTGGGACTGACCTGCAGTGAGC
>CAXUIA010000265.1:2672-3228 GCA_964250835.1 uncultured Acetobacteraceae bacterium
GCTCGCAAAGTCCGCGGGCATCTCGACCGGCATGATGTCCAAGATCGAAACCGGTCAGATCTCGGCATCGCTCGGCACGTTCGAAGCCATCGCCCGCGCGCTCAACGTCTCGGTCGCCTCGATCTTCGCCGGCTCCGAAACCCGCCGCGACTGCTCCTTCGTCAAGGCGGGCGCCGGCGTGCGTATTGACCGCCGCGGCACCAAGGCCGGTCACCGCTACGACCTGATCGGCCACTCGGTGGCGGGGCCGCTCGCGGTCGAACCCTACCTGATCACGCTGGAAGCCGACGCCGAACCCTACACGGCGTTCCAGCACGCCGGCGTCGAAATGATCCACATGCTGACCGGCCGCGTCACCTACCGGCACGGCGAGCAGGTCTACGACATGAGCCCGGGCGACACCCTGTTCTTCGACGCGACCGCCTACCACGGCCCCGAAGACCTGCTCAGCCTTCCCTCTACCTACCTTTCAATCATCATCTATCCGCGCGCGTAGGCCAGGGGGGGCCCCCCCCCCACCCCCCCACACCCGCCCCCCAGGGCACCCCCCCGGGGG
>CAXUIA010000265.1:3238-3788 GCA_964250835.1 uncultured Acetobacteraceae bacterium
TCATCTATCCGCGCGCGTAGGCCAGGGGCTCCGCCCCTGAACCCCGCCAAAGGCTGCGCCTCTGGACACCGTCGGTGCGGCCTGATGACCGCTGACGCGCGCTGATCGGACAAGCGCCGCGACGATGAGCGATGCGATCAGGAGCCAGCTCAGAACGCTGCCCTCGGAACCGATGAGGCCGCCACTGAGCCAGGCACGCGGCGTGCCAGCCGATCGCCAAATAGACCCTCACCAAGCGCGCGCAGGCACCAGGCCGTCGGCCGGCAAGAGTTCTGCCAGTCCGACCAGGGTTGCGAGAAACGCCGCGCCGGCCGGCTCAATGCGCGCCCCGCCCTCAGGGACGCAAACACTGTTCCGTCGCAATCAGGACGGCGGAGATCAATGCCGCCATCGAGAGCAGAACGAGGTCATTCACCCACTGGATCGTCAGTCCGAGCTGTCCGTGACGCGCGCGTTCGAAGGCCAGCGCAATGACGCGGGTCCGGGGGCGCCGCCCCCGGCGGGGTGCCGGGGCCGCGGCCCGGGCAACCCCCGGGCGCCCGCCAGCCCC
>CAXUIA010000266.1:0-3784 GCA_964250835.1 uncultured Acetobacteraceae bacterium
GTGAAGTCCAAAGGCGTTACGCCGACGGCGCGCTGACGCACGACGCCCCTGGCCTACCGTCCTGAAACCATCCGCTTCTCAGCCGCAAGCCAAGCCTGCACCTCGTCGCTGATCACCGGACTGGGTCCCACGATCCCGGCGGACCCAAGCACCTCAGCGGTTTTCGGCTTGGTGCGTCCGCGCGCCGCGAAGACAAAACGGACCGTCGCGGTGGCAGCCATCTTTTCTTCGCCACCGCGCAGACGGGTCATCTTGTGCTCGAAGATGATCCCGTCCTCGTTCCAGCCGAGGACGTTGCTGTCGACCCTGAAGCAATCCCAAGGATCGAGCGCATGTCGATAACGTATTCGCTGTGCCGCAACCACGCCCAGCAGCGACTGCCGGTTCATCACGCGCCAGAGACCGGTTCTTATCAGTATATCGATACGACCAAGATCCATAATAGTCAGGTAGCGGCCGTTGTTCATGTGAAAGTTTACGTCAACGTCCCCCGGTAAAACTCTCATATGTAAAGATGACTGATATGATGCGTCGACGGTACCAGAGTGACGAAGAGCGGCAAGGCCGACGCGTGCCAGACGGATCCAAACCTGCATCAAACCTCTAGAGCGACCAAGTCTCGGAACAACCCTGCCTCGACGGCGCAGGTGTGGCGAGACGCTGAATGGGGTTACGGGACCGTTCCATTCGGGCTAGCGTCACCGCAAGGTCGACAACGACCGGACTGTTGAGGAGGAACAATGCGTCTGGCTGTGCTGAAGGAACGAGCGGCCTTCGAGCCGCGCGTCGCGGCGACACCCGAGACGGTGCGCAGAATCAGTGCGCTCGGAATCACGGTGGCCGTCGAGACGGGAGCCGGCGTCGGGTCATCCATCAGCGACGACGAGTATCAAGCGGCGGGCGCCAACATCGCGCCGGATGCGGCCGCCGCCCTGTCGGGTGCAGGCATCGTGCTGTTCGTGCAAGCGCCTGAGCCGGCGTTACGCTCCGCAATCGATCACGGCGCAACGTTGCTCGGCGTCTCCGGCGCGATCTGGGATCGATCAATCGTCACCGACTCGGCCGCAGGCGGGCTCAACCTGGTCGCAATCGAGCTGCTGCCGCGTCTCACCCGTGCCCAGTCGATGGACGTGCTCTCCAGCCAGTCCAATCTCGCCGGCTACCGCGCGGTGGTCGAGGCAACGGCCGCCTTCGACCGCGGCTTTCCGATGATGATGACGGCGGCCGGCACCGTCCCGCCGGCGCGCGTGCTGGTCATGGGCGCGGGTGTCGCGGGCCTCCAGGCGATCGCGACCGCGCGCCGGCTGGGCGCGATCGTGTCGGCAACCGATGTCCGGCCCGCGGCCAAGGAGGAGATCCGCTCGCTGGGCGCAACCTTTGTGGGCGTCGAGGACGAGGAGAGCGCGGCCGCCCAGACCGCCGGCGGCTACGCACGCGAAATGAGCGACGCCTTTAAGCGCAAGCAAGCCGAACTGATGGCCGCCACGGTCGCCAAGACAGACGTCATCATCTGCACGGCACTCTCGCTCGGCAGGCGCGCGCCGGTCCTGATCAGCCATGAGATGGTCGCCTCCATGCGGGCCGGCAGCGTGATCGTCGACATCGCCTCCGACGCGGGCGGCAACTGTGCCGCCACCGTCCCGGGCGAGATGATCGTCACCGACAACGGTGTGCGCGTCCTCGGTTGGCGCAACTGGCCCGGCCGGCTTCCGGTCGCCGCAAGCTCGCTCTACTCCCGCAATCTGCTGACGTTCCTGACGACGTTCTGGGACAAGGATGCAGGCGGCCTGAAGCTCCCGGCCGAAGACCCGATCATCGCCGGCGCACTGCTCGTCCGCCAGGGCGAGATCGTCGCGGAACAGTTTCGCCAAGCCGCCTGACCAAGCACGAGGGTTTACATGGATCCGCGGAACCTCTCTTCGGCTGCCTCCGATCTTGCGCATCGCGCGGCGGAACTCTCCGCCCAGGCAGATCTGCTCGCGCGCCAAACGGCGGGCTTCGCTCCTGTCGCCAGCCACGCGGGAGCGGTCGTCGAACCGATCGTCTTCCTGCTGGCGATTTTCGTGCTGGCCTGCTTTGTCGGCTACTACGTCGTGTGGAACGTCACCCCGGCGCTGCACTCGCCGCTGATGGCCGTCACCAACGCGATCTCGTCGGTGATCATCGTGGGCGCCATGCTGGCGACCGGCCTCAGTCACGGGGTTCTGCCGCGCATCTTCGGCTTCCTCGCCGTGACGCTGGCAAGCGTGAACATCTTTGGCGGCTTCGCGGTCACTCAACGAATGCTGTCGATGTTCCGGGCGAACAAACCCGTCCAGCCAGCGAAGTAGCACGCCATGTCGCTTGATCTGCTTTCACTCCTCTACCTGGTTTCCGCCGTTCTCTTCGTCTTGGCGCTGCGCGGCCTGTCGAGCCCTGCGACCTCGCGCCGCGGCAACCAGTTCGGCATGGCCGGCATGGCGATCGCGGCTGTGGCCACTCTGCTACGCCCGGGCATGACCGGCAGCGGCATCGCGCTCATCATCGCCGGCGTCGCGATCGGCGGCTCGATCGGCATCGTCGTCGCCCGCCGGATCCAGATGACGGCGTTGCCCCAGCTCGTCGCCGCCTTCCACTCGTTGGTCGGCTTGGCCGCGGTGTTCGTCGCCGCCGCCGCACTGAACGCCCCGCAATCGTTCGGCATCGGCGTGCCGCACGCGATCCACACCGAAAGCCTGATCGAGATGTCGATCGGGCTCGCGATCGGTGCCGTCACCTTCACCGGCTCGCTGGTCGCCTTCGCCAAGCTGCAGGGCCTGGTCAAAGGCGCGCCGCTCAAGTTCCCCAACCAGCATCCGCTCAACCTCGCACTCGGCATCCTGCTCGTCGTGCTGATCGTCATCTTCGTCGCCTCCAGCGCGCAGGCGGTGTTCTGGCTGATCGCGATCCTGTCCCTCGCACTCGGCTTCCTGCTGATCATGCCGGTGGGCGGTGCGGACATGCCGGTCATGGTGTCCATGCTCAACTCCTACTCGGGTTGGGCCTGCGCCGGGATCGGCTTCACCATCGAAAACCTGGCGCTGATCATCACCGGCGCCCTGGTCGGCGCCTCGGGCGCGATCCTGTCCTACGTGATGTGCCGCGGCATGAACCGCTCGATCTTCAACGTCCTCCTGGGCGGCTGGGGCACGGATTCGGGTGGCGCCGCGGCCGGGCCGGTCGACGCCGACCGCACGGTCAAGGCGGGCAACGCCGACGATGCCGGCTTCATCATGAAGAACGCGTCCAAGGTCATCGTCGTGCCGGGCTACGGCATGGCGGTCGCACAGGCGCAGCACGCGCTGCGCGAAATGGCCGACCGCCTCAAGGCGGACGGGGTCGAGGTGAAATATGCGATCCACCCGGTCGCGGGCCGCATGCCCGGCCACATGAACGTCCTCCTGGCCGAAGCCAACGTCCCCTACGACGACGTCTTCGAGCTCGAGCAGATCAACAACGAGTTCAGCACCACGGACGTCGTCTACGTCATCGGCGCGAACGATGTGACCAACCCCGCGGCCAAGACCGACCCGAAGAGCCCGATCTTTGGGATGCCGATCCTGGAGGTGGACCGCGCCAAGACCGTGCTCTTCGTCAAGCGCTCGATGGCGTCCGGCTACTCGGGCGTCGACAACGAGCTGTTCTTCAAGCCCAACACGATGATGCTGTTCGGCGACGCCAAGAAGATGACCGAGCAAATCGTCCAAGCACTGGGAAAATGACGCGGGTGTGGGGCTGCGAGCCCCAGCCGAGACAAGGGGATGAA
>CAXUIA010000267.1:0-3781 GCA_964250835.1 uncultured Acetobacteraceae bacterium
GCTGCGAGCCGGGCAGGTCGTCGCCGAGGACGCAGATGAAGGCGGTTGCGACCCGAAGTGCTGCGAGCGCGCGGACGATGCCGGCGCCAGCTCCCGGCTCGGCGTCTTCGAGGCCGAGCAGGAGCAGACCCGTCGTGTCGCCGAAGCGGCCGTAGACCCGCCGTTCCAGCGTCACGTCGCCGAGCACCATGACGCTTGCGCGCGAAAGGCGTTCGAGTTCATGGGCGAGGTCGGGGTCGCCGCCTGTCGGTTCGATGTTCACGGATGCATCGTCGTTCGGCGGCGCGCCGCCGTCCCCTTCGGCCGCGGGGGGGAGGTGGGGGGGAGCGGGGGAGAGGGGCGGGGCGGGGGGGGGGGGGGGAGCGTAGAAGCGAGGCGGCGTGCGACCTGGCCCGGCAAGCGGGGTCACTGGCGCAACGGCTGCAGGCCGGTCCCGGGCGGCCCGCCGCGATGCTCAAGGGTGCGCAGGACTGGGTCACGGAGGCGGACGGGGCGGTCGAAAGCTTCCTGGCCGAGCGGCTGGCGGCGTTGTTTCCCGATGATCAGTTTATGGGCGAGGAGGCGGGAGAGCGCGCGGCCGGCGCCGGCGCCCTGCGCTGGATTGTCGATCCGATTGATGGGACATCGAACTATGCGCGCGGACGGCCGCGCTGGTGCGTTTCGATCGGGCTGTTCGAGGGCGAGACGCCGCTGATTGGCGTGCTCGAAGTGCCCTCGGCGGCCGAACAGTTTTGGGGCATGCGAGGCGGAGGAGCGACGCTGAATGGCGTGCCGATCGGGCACTCGGGCTGCCAGCGGCTGGACGAGGCCATGGTCGAATTTGGCTGGTCGCCGCGGTCCGACAAGCGCGCCTACGCGGACGCCTCGCGCAGGCTGGTGGAGCTGGGCGCGATGCCGCGCGCGGGCGGGTCAGGTGCGCTTGGGCTGGCCGACGTTGCGTGCGGCCGGGTGGACGGGTTCGTTGAATTGAACATACAGCTCTGGGACGTCGCGGGGGCGCTGCCGCTGCTCGCCGAGACCGGGTGCGCATTCGCCTATGGCGGCTTTCCGGGACCGATCATGGCGGGAGCGCCATTGTTGGGACATGTGCTCGCCGGCTTGGCAGGGCTGAATGTCACCGCTGAGGGAGAGGCATGATGGCGCGAGGTTTGGCGGGCGTGGCGTTGGCCGGATCGTTCCTTCTGGCTGCGTGCCAGGCGGATGGCGACACGGCCCAAGTTCAGGCCAAGCAGCAGCAGCTCGTCGATCAGGCCACGCTGTCGGCCGAGGCGGTGATGGATCCGCAGACCGGCAAGCCGGCGCAGCGTGAGCTGCGTCTGGCCAAGGCGGTCGTGATCTGCCCCGGTGTGTTCAAGGCGGGTTTCTTCTTTGGAGGTTCGGGCGGCGGCTGCGTGCTGTTGGCGCGTGACGCGAACGGGTCGTGGTCGGCGCCGGCGTTCTACAGCATCGGGTCGGGATCGTTCGGCCTGCAGGCGGGAGTGCAGGACGAGCAGCTGGTGCTGTTTATCCTTTCTCAACGCGGTCTGAACGCGATCCTGAACACGCATTTTCGGATCGGCGGGTCGGCGCAGGCCTCGTTCGCGACGCTTGGCGGCGGGATCGGCGGGTCGACGAGCACGGCGCTGGACGCAGACATCGTGGCGCTTGAACTCAACCGCGGGCTGTTTGCCGGCATCTCGATCGAAGGCAGTTTTCTCAATTCGGACGCGCAGGGAGACTCCGCCTATTATGGCCAGCCGGTGGGTCCGGAGGACCTCGTGGTCGCGATGCGGGTGAACAATCCGGGAGACGATCCGCTTCGGTCGGTGTTGACCAAGTACGGCTCGCCGGTGGGCGTGGCCGACCTCCAGGCGGCGCCGGGACCCCCGCCGCCCGGCTATGTTGGGAGGGAAGCTGAGCAGGAACCGTTACAACTGGCGCCGAATGCACCGGTGCAGCACCGGAACCTGCCGCCGCCTTGATTGAGCAGCGTTCGGGTTGGCACCGGCGTCTGGAGCGGGCGCGGGGGCTGTCGGTGCTGGCCGGGCTGCTGGTGCGTCTGACGCGGGTGCCGATCGTGCCGCGGACGCTGCCCGAGCGGCTGGCCGACGTGCCGGTTCGTGACCTGCCGGTCGGCCGCACGGTGACGGTCCGCTGGAACGAGCACCAGGTGCCGTTCATCGAGGCGGAGAACGACCACGATCTCGCGGTGGCGCTGGGCGTGGTGCACATGCATCTGCGTGCCGCGCAGATCGAGGTGCTGCGGCGCGTCTCGGCGGGGCGGGTGTCGGAGATCGTCGGACCGATGGGTTTCGAGATCGACCGCTCGATACGATCGCTCGACCTTGGATCAGTGGTGCCGGACATCGTGGCGATGCTGCCCGAAGCTTCGCGACAGTGGATCGACGGGTTCCTGGCGGGCTTCAACCATCATCTGGCGCACGCGCCGTCGCCGCCGGAGTTCGCGATGCTCGGTATCGCGGCGGAGCCTTGGAGCCGGGCGGACTTCTTTACGCTGGCGCGGCTGTTCTCGGCCGACCTGTGCTGGCCGGTGCAGCGCCGGCTGCTGGCACTTCGCGACCGGCTGGACGGGCCGGAGTGGCGGCATCTGTGGCCGGTGATCCTGCGCGGCGGGGCGCCGGATTTGCCGCCCGTGGTGGATGACGGCGTGGAGCGCGCGCTGGAGGCGGCGACCCGGGCCGGCAGCAATGCGGCCGCGATCGCGGGCGAGCGGACAGTGAGCGGTGCGCCGATCGTGAGCGGCGACCCGCATCTCGGGATCCAGTTGCCGAACGCCTGGCTCGCGGTGTGTCTGTCGGCCCCTGGGCTGAGCGCGGCGGGAATGATGCTGCCGGGCGTGCCGTTCCTGGCGCTCGGACGCAACCGCGATGTCGCCTGGGGCGGGACGAGCCTGCATGCGGCGAGCACCGACTTCGTGGACCTGTCGGGATTGCCGGAGCACGCGTTCACCACAAGGCACGAGACGATCAAGGTGCGCGGCGAGGCGCCACGCGTGGCGGCGTTCCGTTGCTCGCCGTATGGGCCGGTGGTGTCGGATGCGGGCCTGTTCCGGTCGGCAACGCCGCTCGCGTTCAAATGGATGGGCCACGCGCCGAGCGACGAGCTGACGGCGATGCTGGGGTTGCTGCGCGCGCGCAACCGCGATGAATTCGTGCGCACGCTCTCGGGGTTCGGCGTGCCGGGACAGACGATGGTCTACGCAGGGCCGGACGGCATCGGCCGGCAGACGGCGGCGCACATGCCGCGACGTGATGCGGACGATCCGGACGACATCGTCGTTCCGCCCGCGACGATTGATCGGACTTGGGGCGAGACGCTGCGCGGCGACGCGTTGCACGGGGAGTGGTCGCCGGCGGACGGGTTTATTGCGTCGGCCAATGAGCGCCTGTCTGGTCCGGCGCCGGGCCGGGTGCCGCTCGGCTACTTCTTTGCCGCCGCCGAGCGTGTGTCACGGATACGCGCGCTGCTGCGTCCGGACGGAGGGTGGGGCGGGCGCAAGCTGGACGCGAACGACATGGCGGCACTGTTCCGCGATGAGACGCAGCCGAACGTCCTGCCGCTGCGCGACCTGCTTGTGGCGCACTTGCCGCCCGTGCGCGGCGAGCGGGCGCGCGTGTTCCGGGCCTGCCTGGCCGGCTGGGACGGCGGCTACGAGGTGTCGAGCCGTGGGGCTCTCGCTTTCGAGCTGCTGCTCGGCGAGACGGCGCGCCGGCTGCTCGGGGATGCCCAGCTTGCGCCGCTCGAGACGGTGTGGACAACGCGCGCCCTGCTGGCGGACGAG
>CAXUIA010000268.1:0-3762 GCA_964250835.1 uncultured Acetobacteraceae bacterium
CGGCTTGTCACCGTCGGCGGCCCTGAGGAGTTCGTCCGCGTGCTCGATGTGATCGGAGACGCGGGCGAGGCGCGTGTTGAAAAGGCCGAGCAGGGTGCCGATGCCGGTGAGCAGGAAGACCGGGGTGAGTGCCGTCTGAATAATGTGGGCGACGCTGTCGACGGCATCGTCGGTGGGTAGGTTCAGGAGTGGCGTTGGCATCTGGAGGAGATTAGCAGGTCGGCGATTGAGGGCCTATCCGGTGGTGCAAACTTGAAATTCGTGGAGTCAGACGAGGCTCGGAGAGCGGTGGCCGCCTGCATATTTCGACAGGCGGCTCTGCCTGTCCGCGACTGCTTAGGTCCGGTCCGTCGCCCGGTGTGCGTCTGGCACGACCAAAGGGGATGCTGGCTGTTGCATCAGGGGCACGCTGCGCCTGAGGTCAAGCGGCGGAGACTGTCTTGCGAGTGCGCCTGCAGAACACGATGACGCCGCCGATCATCGAAACGCCGGCAGCCATCAAAGCTAATGTGGAAGGCTCAGGAACCGACGGAACAGCAGATGCGGAGGAGATCGTCAGTTGGCCTTCTGCATCGGTGGCCCCATCAGCAATCGCGAAGGTGCCGGTGTTGAACAGTATGGAAGTTCCGGCGCCTGACGAGAATGGGATTGTTGAAGTATCTATCAGGAAAAAGAGAGAACTGCTGAGATCAGTATTGAAGCTGGCGCCAACGGTATTGCCCGTAGACACCGTCCCACCGTCGTTGATAGAGACATTGGGAAAGTCAGTGAAACCAGAGGAATTGAGGACTGCGTCCGATGTATTGATAGAAAAGCTAAAAGTAACAGGCACGGGGCTCAAAGCAGATATTTCTGTTGATTGGAAGTCGTACACTGCTGCCATCGCATGTGCAGGCATCGCGACTGCAACGATAGCCGCGACGGTCTTCAAGGTGCGACTCATATTTGCCTCCATTTGTGAGACAAAACGTCGGCTCGTTGCGTTGATGAGTCAAGTGACAGGGATGTGACGCCGATCAGGCTCACCACTAGGACGCCGTATGTTCGCTTGTCTGCACGTCAGGCGGGTCTGGGGGTGCTGCCCCCAGCCCGGGGTTGAGGGGCAAAGCCCCTCGCCCTCCCTCTTAGGTCGGCTGCGGTGCCGGCCCCAATCCGCCGACCGGAGGCGGGTTGGAAGGCTTGCCGCTGGTGGTTGGTACCGAGGCGCGGCGGTTTTCGGGCATCGGATCGTCGACGACGACTTTAATGACCGGCTCGCCACGGAGAACTTGGCGGACTTCGGTGCCCGACAGGGTCTCGTGCTCGAGTAGGCCGCGGGCGACGCGATGAAGCTCCTCGAGGTGCTCGGTGAGGATCTCCTTAGCGCGGCCGTAACCGCGGTCGATCATAGCTTTGACTTCGGCCTCGATCTCGCGGGCGGTCTGCTCAGACACGTTCTTGTTTTGAGTGACGGAGTGGCCGAGGAAGACTTCCTGGCTGTTGTCGCCGTAAGCGATCATGCCGAGCTTATCGCTCATTCCCCACTCAGTGACCATGCGGCGGCTGATATCGGTCGCCTGCTTGATGTCGCCGGCGGCACCGTTGGAGACCTTGTCGGGGCCGAAGATGATTTCCTCGGCGACGCGGCCGCCCATGATCATCACCAGCTTGCCGGCGAGATAGGCGCGGCTGTAGCTGAGCCGGTCGTCCTCGGGGAGGCTGAAGGTCACTCCGAGCGCGCGGCCGCGCGGGATGATGGTGACCTTATGAAGCGGGTCGTGCTCGGGCTCGAACAGGGCGCAAAGCGCGTGGCCTGCCTCGTGATAGGCGGTCATGCGCTTTTCGGCCTCGGTCATCACGAGCGAGCGTCGCTCAGCGCCCATCATGACCTTGTCCTTGGCGTTCTCGAACTCCGACATGGCGACCGTGCGCTTGCCGAGACGGGCGGCAAGTAGGGCCGCCTCGTTGACCAGGTTGGCGAGGTCAGCGCCGGAGAAGCCGGGCGTGCCGCGGGCAATGACCTTGGGGTCGACGTCGGACGCGAGTGGGACTTTGCGCATGTGGACGCGCAGGATACGCTCGCGGCCGTTTACGTCGGGGTTCGGAACCACGACTTGGCGATCAAAGCGGCCGGGACGCAGCAGGGCCGGATCGAGCACGTCCGGACGGTTGGTCGCGGCGATGAGAATGACGCCCTCATTGCTTTCAAACCCGTCCATCTCAACGAGCATCTGGTTGAGGGTCTGCTCCCGCTCGTCGTTGCCGCCACCGAGGCCCGCGCCCCGATGGCGGCCGCCGGCGTCGATTTCGTCAATGAAGATGATGCAAGGGGCGGATTTCTTGCCCTGCTCGAACATATCGCGGACCCGGGACGCGCCGACGCCCACGAACATCTCGACGAAATCGGAGCCGGAGATTGTAAAGAACGGGACGTTGGCTTCACCGGCGATGGCGCGGGCAAGCAGCGTCTTGCCGGTGCCGGGAGGGCCCACGAGCAGAACGCCCTTGGGTATTTTGCCGCCGAGGCGCTGGAACTTCTGCGGGTCCTTGAGGAACTCGACAACCTCCTGGAGCTCCTGCTTTGCCTCATCGATGCCGGCCACGTCATCGAACGTCACGCGGCCCTGCTTTTCCGTAAGCATGCGGGCGCGGGACTTGCCGAAGCCCATCGCGCGGCCGCCGCCCGACTGCATCTGGCGCATGAAGAACACCCAGAGTCCGATCAGGAGAAGCATCGGGAACCAGTTGAGCAGCATGCGGAAGAGCGGGTTGACCTCGGCGTCCTCGGGCTTGGCGACGACCTCGACATTCTTGGAGGTCAGGCGCGGCACCAGGTTCGGGTCATCTGGCGTGTAGGTCTCGAAGGTGGTGCCATCGGTCAGCGCGCCGGAGATGTTGTGGCCTTGGATGACTACGTTGCGGACGCGGCCGCCGTTCACGTAGCCCACAAAGTATGAATAAGCGCGCTGTTCGGAGGCGCGTTGCGCCGTTCCGGGTTGGAAGAGATTGAACAGCACGACCAGCAGCAGGGCGATGATGACCCAGAGGGCAAGGTTTCGGCCGAAATTGCTCATTTTCACGACGGTTCCTAAGGCATCAACGGGGCAGGCCGGCCCGATCCTGTCAGCGGTCAAACAAGTAGTATGGCGTATGCCTGCCGGGCGGCAAGCATGCGGACGGCAAGCAAACGTGCCTCAACGGCATGAAGAAAGATGGTGCAATCGGCAGATTGGGCGAGAAAATGACGCGAATTTCATCGTCGTCGTTCAGGAGGCCGAGATGGGGCACGGCGCGTAGCCGGCCAGCATGGTCGCGGATTGCCGGAAGAGTGGGCAAGATGGCGGTTGGCAGCTCGGCCGGGACGTTGTTCGGGGTGGTCGCGAGTGGTCCCAAGGTCCAGCCGGTTGGGAATGCCGGTGCTCTGAGACGATAGCGGCGGTCCCATGTGACACCCGGCTCGGCGGCAATTGGAGCCCCGAGTAACGCGGGCTCCCGACAGGCGATCAGGCCAGGGCCGAAGCGGCCGGCAGGAAGCAGGCGGACGCCATGAAGTGTGGCGGGACCCGGATCGGAGGCCAGACGCGCAATTGCGGCGCGCGGCGGCGGATGCTCCCGACCCGATATGACTTGGAGGGTGCGCGACAGAGCCTCGGGCGGAATCGGACCCGGAGGGAGCAGGGCAAAGCCGGCCTCGTGGATCGCAACGTGGCGGGCAAGCCACTCGGCATCAGGGGTCCGGTCGTGCGGCGGACCGGGTATACGGACCCTGCCGAGACGCTGGCG
>CAXUIA010000269.1:0-3757 GCA_964250835.1 uncultured Acetobacteraceae bacterium
CGGACTCAATCGTGCGCTCGGCCTTGAGGTCGACGAGCGTAAGATCGGCGTCATTGCCACGGACGATGCGGCCCTTGCGGCGCAAGCCGTAGACCCGGGCCGGACCGGCGGCCATGAGGTCGACGAGGCGGGCAAGCGTAAGGCGGCCGGCAGCGACGTGATCGAGCATGATCGGGAGGAGCGTCTGCGTGCCGGTCAGGCCGGCGGCGGTAGCAGGCCAGGGACGTTCCTTTGCGGCACGTGGATGTGGTGCATGATCCGAGCCGATCGTGTCGACGCGGCCGTCCGAGACAGCGCGCCAGGCGGCCTCTTGATGACGACGGTCGCGAATGGGCGGGTTCATGACCGCATAAGCTCCGAGACGGTCATAGCAGCCCGGCGAAACTTGGGTGAGATGATTGACGAGAACCTCAACAGTGACGTTGGCGCGATGAGCGTCAAGAAAGTCGAACTCCTCCTCGGTCGAGACGTGAAGGATGTGGATTGGGCGATCATGCGCTTCGGCGAGGGCGACGATCCGGCGCGTTCCCGCCATCGCGCACTCCTCATCGCGCCATCGAGGGTGGTCGGCGTAGGTGCCGGTGGGGAACAGGGTCTTGCGAGCCTGAAGTCTCGGTTCGTCCTCGCTGTGGAAGGCGACGCGTCGATGGCCCGAGGCGAGGACGCGGGCGATGCTGTCGTCATCGTCGACGAGAAGGTCGCCGGTAGAGCTGCCAGCGAAGACCTTGATCGCGCAGACGCCTCTGCCTTGCTCCAGCATTGCGAGCGTGTCGGCGTTGGTTTTGGTGGCGCCGACATAAAGGCCGACATCGCACCAGGCGGTGCGCTCGGCGTAGTTTTGCTTGATCGCGAGTGCCGCCGCGTCGATCAGCGGCGGCGCAGTGTTGGGCATGTCGAAGATCGTAGTGACACCGCCGAGGATGGCGCCGCGCGTGCCGGTGTCGAGCGTTTCACCGGAAGGGTCGAGTGGGCCTTGGCCCGGATCGCGCAAATGAACGTGAGGGTCGATGATACCCGGCAGCACATGCAGGCCGGTGGCGTCGAGCGTCTGGTAGGCCTGTCCCCGGGGAATGGCGCCGATCGCGGCGATGCGGCCGCCACGTAGTGCAAGGTCAGTGCGTTCCTCGCCCCAGGGCAGGACGACGGTGCCGCCGGTGACAATGAGGTCAAAGGTCATCGTGTGTTTACAAACGACATCGCCATCGGGCGGCTCTTGGTTGTCACGAGGTCAATACTTGGCTCGACGCCAATGAGCGACGATGTGGGCCTCCGTCTCTGCTGAACCCAACTCCGACGTTGAACAACCAAAGGCGGATCGCTGGCTGCTTGCGTCAGGGGAGAACTCAAGAGGCATGACAACATGCTGAAGACGCGCCTTCGGCACGAATGATGAAGACGCGCCTTCGGCACGAATGCACTCGCCTTACCTCGCCGCCAAGGTTGCGAAGACGTCACCCTCTGGCGGACGATTGAGGACGTGGGTGCGATGCCATAGCGCATAGAACAGCAGCGTCCAGGCGGCATGGCGTTCGTGGCGGCTATCGGCGGCGCGGAACAGGGCGCGTACGCGGTCAGGGTCGGCAATCTCGACCACACCATCCTGATGGGCGACTAAGGGGCCCAATCGGTCGCCTTGAGCCGCGATCCAGGCGCCGACGGGAACGGTGAAGCCGCGCTTTCGCTCGAACGGCTTGGCTTCGGGCAGGTTTTTGGCGAGCCACGCACGGAGCAGGTATTTGCCACGGCCGGTGCGGACCTTGAGTGCGTCCGGCAGACGGAAGGCCGCAGCCGCCACGCCGGGATCGAGGAAGGGGGTGCGGCCCTCGACCCCGTGCGCCATGAGGCAGCGGTCGAGCTTGAGGAGGAGGTCGTGGGGTAGCCAGTCGGCGACGTCGGCAGCCTGGGCGGCGGCAAGGCGGGTCCGGCCAGCAGTCGCGGCAGCGCTTTGGGACGCGCGCGTGGAATCGCGCCAGCTTCGCGCCTCGTTGCGGAGCACGCCGAGGCCGTCGAAGCTGCCACGGGCGCGCATCGGCCGTCCGCCGAGCCACCATGGGCGCATCACGCGACGGTAGCGGCCGTAGCCTGCGAAGATCTCGTCGCCGCCCTCGCCCGAAAGGATGACTTTGACGTCACGGGCCGCCCTGCGGGCGAGGAGCCAGGTTGGAATAATGGCGTAGTCGGCGACGGGGTCGTCCATGCAGGCGACGATGGCGGGGAGTTCGCGCCAGACGGTCGCCTCATCGACGGTGAGAATGTCGTGTTGAGCGCCGCAGGCACGAGCGACTGCTGCGGCGGCGTCGGACTCGTCGGGTGCGCCGGGCGCGTCGAAGCGTGCGGTGTAGGCGCGCAGCGGCCCGCCAATCCGGGTCGCCATGGCGAGAATGGCAGCGCTGTCGATGCCGCCCGACAGAAAGAGACCGTAACCGACATCGCTTCTGAGGTGGAGACGCACGCTTTCCTCGAAGGCTTGGTCGAGGCGGTCGAGAGCGGCGTTCTCGTTGAGAGTTTCGGTGGGCCCGGCGGGAAGCGACGGCTGGCGGAAGCGCTCAAGGATGTGGCCGTCGACGGCGCGGATCGTCTCGCCGGGAAGGAGGCGTTCGACCCCAGGGAAGATGGTCTCCATGCCGGTGGTGAATTGGAGCTGAAGGAGCTCGTCGCGGGCGTCGCGACGAATGCTGCGGCCGACGAGATTACTGTCGAGAAAGGCTCTGGGCTCGGAGGCGAAGGCGAGACCTTGGGGAAGCTGCGCGACGTAGAGCGGTTTTATTCCGAATGGATCTCGGGTGAGGGTGATCGAGCGGGCGCCGCGATCGTGAATGGCGATGGCAAACATGCCGCGGAGATCCTCGGCGTAGGACTTGCCGCGGGCGAGCCAGAGATGGAGAGGGCTCTCGCAGTCGCTGCCGGTCGCGAAGCTGGCGTTCGGGAGAGCGGCACGCAACTCGAGGTCGTTGTAGATTTCGCCGTTTGCGACCAGGGCCGCGTTGCCGGCGAAGAGCGGCTGGTCGCCGCCCGCGACATCGATGATTGAAAGACGCCGGTGCAGCAGCGCAATCCGGCCGATCGTGGATGCGCCGGTGCCGTCCGGGCCGCGATGGGCGATGGAGGCCGACATGGCGGCGAGCGTGGCCGCATCCGGTGGTGACGCTCCCTGCCCGTAGGCGAGGCCGGCGATGCCGCACATCAGGCCTGTCCGGCGGCGATTTGGGCGAGACCATTACGCCAAGCGGCCAGCACAGGGGCGGCGGCGTAGGTCTGCTCGTAATCGTGCCGGGCGGCCGCGGCTAGATCGCAGGCAGGTGTGCCGAGAACGCGGGCGATGGCGGCGGCAAGTGCGAGGGGATCCTCGACGGGAACGAGGAGGCCGTTGCGGCCGTCTTCGATCAGCTCGCTCGGGCCGTCGGCCGACGCGGCGACGACGGAGCATCCGGCCGAAAAGGCTTCGAGGATGACATTGCCGAGCGGCTCGTGGCGTGAGGGACAGACAAAGACGGACGCCGCAGCGAGGAGGTTGGCGATGTCGTGCCGCCAGCCGAGGAAGGTGACGCGGTCGCGCACTCCCGTGTTGCGCGCGAGCGCTTCAAGGGCGGCGCGTTCAGGGCCGTCACCCGCGAGGACGAGGTGCGCGCCGGCGAGGTTTGGGAGAGCACGGATGAGGATATCGAAGCCCTTGTTGGCGTGGAGTCGCCCGGCCGCCAGGATCGTCGGGCGGCCGGGAGGAACTGGCAAGGCCGCGGCGGGCGCGCCGGCGAGGTCG
>CAXUIA010000270.1:0-3732 GCA_964250835.1 uncultured Acetobacteraceae bacterium
CTCCTGGCCAGCACAGCGTTATCGGGTGCCCAGACCGTCCTGTCCCAGGGCCAGTCGATCACCCCGACGGCCGCGCCCGGCTCGGTCTTCCAGACGCTAAACCCGCATCTCGCCGACGCGCCCAACTTCCTCGCGGGATACGCGACCGACGCCAAGCTCAGTCCCGACGGACGCACCCTCCTCGTCCTGACCGGCGGCTACAACCAGCCAAGCACCACAACCGGTGTCCCGGACAACAACCAGTATGTATTCGTCTACGACGTCTCCTCCGGCGACCCGGTTCAGAAGCAGGTCATCAATCTCGCGAACGCCTTCAACGGGCTCACCTTCGCCACCAACGGGCAGCGCTTCTACGTCACCGGCGGCGTGGGCGATGACATCATCACCTACGCGCGAAGCAACGGCGCATGGGCCCAGCTCGGCAGCCCCATCCCTCTCGGCCATATCGCCGCCAACGGCCTACTCGGCAACGGCACTGCGCCCGACATCCCGCCCGCCTTCGCCGCCGCAATCAATCCACGCGCCGCCGCCGGCATCGCGCTGACGGCCGACAACACCCGGGCCATCGTCGCCAACTTCGGCAACGATTCCATCAGCGTCGTGACACTCGCGACCGGCGCCATCCAGGAGCTCGACCTCCGCCCCGGCCAGATCAACCCAGCCCAGGACGGCGTTCCCGGCGGCGAGTTCCCGTTTGGCGTCGCGGTGACCGGGGACACCGCCTACGTCAGCACCGTGCGCGACAACGAAGTCGACGTCCTCACCATCAAGAGCACACCCACTTTGATCAAGCGGATCAAGGTTGCCGGTGCTCCCAACAAGATGGTTCTCAACCGCGCCGGCACACGCCTCTACGTCGCCGCCGACAACAGCGATACCGTCGACGTCATCGACACCTCCACCAACATCGTGCTCAACGTCATCCGCACAGCGGGCCCGCTGCTGCCGTTTCTCGGCAAGAACTATCGCGGCAGCAATCCCAACAATCTCGTCCTCTCACCCGACGAGCAGACGCTCTACGTCACGGAGGGCGGCATCAACGCGCTCGCCATCATCTCGCTCAAGCTTAATCTCGTGCTGGCCCTGGTCCCAACCGGCCACTATCCAAACGCGGTCGCAGTCAGCGCCGACGGCCGCCACCTGTTCGTCGCCAACGGCAAGAGCCCGACCGGACCCTCGCCGACCCAGTGCACTTCGGTCGCACCCGATACCCAGCTCGCCCCCGGTTGCGCGGCGACACCTGCCGCAGGCGGCAACCAATACGTCCTCCAGCAGATCCATGCCGGCCTGCTCAGCTTCCCTGTTCCCACGCTCGCGAACTATATCCCGCTCACCGTGCAGACCGGCATCAACGCCAACCTGCTCAACGGCCCCACCGCCGGCGACGAAACGCTGATGGCCAAACTCCGCCAGCGCATCAAGCACGTGATCTACGTCGTCAAAGAGAACCGCACCTACGACGAGATCCTGGGCGACCTCCCGGTCGGCAACGGCGACCCGTCACTCGCGATCTTTCCCGCCTCGATCACCCCCAACCAGCACGCCATCGCCGGCCATTTCGTCGACCTCGACAACTTCTACTGCGCGGGCGACGTCAGCGCGTCCGGCTGGCCGTGGACCGTGCAGGCACGCACCACCGACATGGATGAAAAGATCGTCCCCGAGAACTACGGCAATGGCGGCTTCACCGACGACAGCAACGGCCTTGAGCGTGACATCAACATCGCCTTCCCGACGGTCGCCGCCCGTCAGCCCAGTCAGCCGCTGCTGCGCCTCAACAGCAACCCAAACATCGTCGCCGGCAATGAAAACATCTTCAACGGTGAGGCCGCCGACGGCACCGATGGTGCGGACTTCATATGGAACGCCGTCGAGAACGCCGGCCTTCCCCTGCGCAATTACGGCTTCTTCATCGACATCAGCCTCTACCAGGACGCCGCCGCCGGCTTCGGCCTGCAGACCCCGCTGCTGCCCAATCCTGCCGCCACCAAGACAACCGTCGCCGTCGCCACCGACCGCGCCCTGCTCAACGTCACCGATCCCTACTTTCGAGGCTTCGACAACAAACTTCCCGACTTCTACCGCTACAGCGAGTGGGCGCGCGAGTTCGACCAGTACGTCGCCAACAACAACCTGCCCGCATTCGAAATGGTCCGCCTGATGCACGACCATATCGGCGACACCGGCCCTGCCCATCCCGGCTTCGAACCCTCGCTGAACGACGTCAACACCCCCGAGCTCGACGTCGCCGACAACGACTACGCCGTGGGCCTCCTGCTTCAGCGCATCGCGCAAAGCCCATACGCCGGCAGCACCATCGTCTTCGTCGTCGAGGATGACAGCCAGGACGGCCCCGACCACGTCGACGCTCACCGGAGCCCCGGTTTCGTCGCCGGCGCCTTTGTCCGCCAGGGCCAGGTGATCTCCACCCGCTACAACACGGTCAACATGCTGCGCACCATCGAGGACCTGCTCGGCGTCGGCCAGCTCAACCTCCACGACGCCACCGCACGCCCGATGTCCGACATCTTCGACCTCAACCAGCCGAGCTGGACCTTTACTGCAACGCCCTCGATGCTTCTGACCACCGAGACCACCCTGCCCATTCCCGGCACCCAGACCGGCCTGGACACTCTCCGCCAGCGTGTCGGCCCCAACGATCCCGTCCGCTCCGCCGCGTACTGGGGCCGTCACATGAAAGGCTTCACGTTCACCGACGCCGACCTGAACGACGAGGGCGCGCTGAACCACGTCCTCTGGGCAGGCCTGATGCCCGGCCGCCCCTATCCCACCACGCGCTCCGGCGCCGACCTCCGTCACGACCGCCCAGCCCTGCTCGCCCGGTGGACGCGCGCGCAAAACCCCGCCAAGGTCAGCGCCGTGCAACGAACCAGGGAGTAGATCAATGACCAGAGCCGTCGCGGCTGCCGTCCTTCTCGCCGCCTTGGCGCTGTCCGCCTGCAACACAATCGCTGGCGCCGGCGAGGACGTGAAATCCGCCGGCCAGGGTGTCGCCAACGGCGCCACTGCCACCAAGAACAGCATCAACGGCAACTGATCAGACGTCAGACCGATCCGGGACGGCCACGCATGAACCTCAAAGACCACATCCGCGCCGTCCCGGATTTTCCCAAACCCGGCATCCTTTTCTACGACATCTCGACCCTGCTCCGGCACGGTGAGGCCTGGCAGATCGCCATCTCCCGCCTGACCCTCATTCTCCGGCGAACCCACCCCGAACTGATCGCCGGCGTCGAGTCACGCGGCTTCCTGCTCGCCGCTCCGCTGGCACTGCAGCTCGCCTGCGGCTTCACCATGATCCGCAAGCCCAAAAAGCTTCCCGGCGCCACCATCGGCCTCGACTACGCCCTCGAATACGGTTCCGACCGTGTCGAAATCCAGCAGGACGCCGTGCGCCCCGGCCAGCGCGTCGTCGTCGTCGACGACCTCCTCGCGACCGGCGGCACCATGGCTGCCGGCATCCAGCTCCTGCGCCAAGCGGGCGCCGAGGTCGTCGGCGCCGCCGCCATCGTCGAGCTCACCTTCCTCGGCGGCCGCGACCGCCTCGACGGCGTCCCTTTCGAAGCCCTGGTGTCTTACGACTCCTGAGCCTCGACCTCGCGCCCCAGCGTCGTCCCCGCCTTGATCGAGGCCGCGATCACCGCCTCCGCCGCCGCCCGGTCCGCCCAACCCGTGACCTTCACCCACTTACTCGGCTCGAGATCCTTGTAG
>CAXUIA010000271.1:0-469 GCA_964250835.1 uncultured Acetobacteraceae bacterium
GCGCTGCCGGCTGGGGCGGCAAGCGTGCGGCCGCGCCAGGCGCCGGCGATGATGCGCAACCGCTCACCGACCCTGGGCGGGACGGGCGAGCTGCTCGCGCATGACCTTGCCGGGGATCTCCTCGATCTCGGTGGGCTTGAGAAGGCCGAGCTGGAAGGGACCGTAGGCGATGCGGATAAGGCGGGTGACGGTCAGGTCGAGGCTGGCGAGCACGCGGCGGACTTCGCGGTATCGGCCCTCGCGGAGCGAGACGGTGAGCCAGGCGTTCTCGCCGCGGCGGCTGTCGAGGCCGGCCTCGATCGGGCCGGTCTTGACGCCGTCGAGGACGGTGCCCTCGACGAGCCTGGCTAGGGCACGCTCGTCGACTTGGCCCCACACGCGAGCGCGGTAGCGGCGGAGCCAGCCGTTGGCGGGGAGTTCGAGGCGGCGCTTGAGCGCGCCGTCGTTGGTGAGCAGAAGGAGGCCCGCG
>CAXUIA010000271.1:479-3730 GCA_964250835.1 uncultured Acetobacteraceae bacterium
CCTCGCTGTTGAGGTCGAGGCGGCCGATGCTGATCACTCGTGGCATGGCGTCGGGCAACCGGTCGAATATGGTTGGACGCCCTTGCGGGTCGCGATGCGTGGTCACGAGGCCATCGGGTTTGTGGTAGCGCCAAAGCCGGGAGCGGTCAGGTGTGTCGACGACGCGGCCGTCGACGAGGACGATGTCGCCCGGTGTGACGAAGGTGGCGGGGTGGCTGATCGGGGCGCCGTTCAGGGTGACGCGGCCGGCGGTGAGCAGGCGCTCGGCGTCGCGCCGGCTGGCGACGCCGGCGCGTCCGAGCCACTTGGCGATGCGCTCGCCCCGGTCCTGCGGCGGGTCCGGTGGACGGTCCTGGTAAATGTCGCTCATCGATGTCGGGCGGCGTCGACGAGGGCTGCGAAGATACGGTGATCGCCCTCGTGGATGAGGAACTCGGGATGCCATTGCACGCCGAGGCAGAACGGGCCGCCGCTGGCCATGTCGGGCGTCTCGATCGCTTCGATGATGCCGTCTATCGCGCGGGCGCTGACAAGCGCGCGGCCGGGGGTAAGGACGGCCTGATGGTGGGAGGAGTTGACCGGCATGGTCCCGAGGCCGGTGATGGCGTGCAGGGCGGACTCGATCACGATTCCGACCGTATGGCTGGGCTGATTGCGCGGGCCGGATTGCTCGTGCCGGATCGGGCTGGGGTGGGTGTCGGGAATGTGCTGGATCAGGGTGCCGCCGAGGACGGCAGCGAGGAGCTGCATGCCGCCGCAGATGCCCAGGACGGGCAGGCCGCGATCCATTGCGCCGTACAGCAGGGCGAGCTCGGCGTCGGTGCGGCCGGGCTTCAGCTTGACCGTGGCATGGCGTGCGGTGTCGCCGTAAAGTTCGGGATCGATGTCGAACGCCCCGCCGGTGATGACGAGCGCATCGATCGCATCGAGGGTGTCGGCGGTGAGATCGGGCAGGTGGCCGATCGCGAGCGGGAGGGCCCCGGCTTGTGCGAGCGCGTCGAAATAGGAGGTGCGCAACGCGTACCAGGGGAAGGATGACCAGCCGCCGGCGGGTTCCGCGTCGAGGGTCACGCCAACGATCGGTCTGGCCATGATGTCAGCTCCGTGTGAACGCCGGTCGCCGATCAGCGCCGCGATGGGAACGGCACTCGATCTGGCGGTCGCCTCCGCGGCGCGTGGCGAGGTTCCAGTCGGTGCGGTCGTGCTGGGGGCGGATGGTGCGATGCTGGCCAGCGCCGGCAACGAGGTGGAGGCGGCGGATGCGTCGGGTCACGCGGAGCTGCTCGCGATGCAGCGGGCAGCGCGGGCGCGTGGGACGGTCCGTCTGGAGGGATGCACGCTGGTTGTCACGCTGGAGCCCTGTCCGATGTGCGCGGCAGCCAGTGTGCACTTTCGCGTGCGTCATGTCGTGTTCGGTGCGTACGATCCGAAGGGGGGCGGTGTCGAGCATGGACCTCGTCTGTTTGCGCAGCCCGGATGTTTGCACAGGCCGGAGGTGACGGCGGGCGTGCGCGAGCGTGAATCGGCGGAGCTCCTCCGACGATTCTTTGTGAGCCTGCGTTGAGACGCTTGGAAGCCCGGCAAACCTTACCAAGGTGTCCAAGCCTTCATCTTTGGGCAAGCCGCCCGACGGTCGCGATAGCTTAGACCGCACGAACACACGCCAAAACGGACACAAGCCATGTCGAACGCGCTCAAGACAACACATTCGCCGCGGCGGCGTCTTGCCGCGGTCCTGCTCGGCGCAACCGCGATCGGGTTTGCGGCCGGCGACGTCAGCCAGCGGCCGCTGATCGGCCGGGCTCAGGCGCAGGCGATCCAGCCGCAGGGCCCGTCGGAGCGCCTCCCGGATTTTTCAGGTCTGGTCAAGCAGGTCAAGCCGGCGGTGGTCTCGATCACGTCCATCATCAAAGACGGCGGCGGCGACGAGGATGGCGACCAAGGGCAGCAGGGTGGCGGCGGCGCGATGCCGTTCCCCTTCCCTTTCCCGTTCGGGATGGCGCCACAGCAGCAGCAGCATCGCACGGTGGAGGCCAAGGGATCCGGGTTCATCGTGGATGCCAACGGCACGATGGTGACGAACTACCATGTGGTTAAAGGCGCCAACTCGATCTCGGTGACGCTGTCGGATGGGACGTCCCTGCCGGCCAAGGTGGTGGGGACCGATCAGCGGACCGACATCGCGGTGCTTCGGGTGCACGCGTCCGGCAAGCTGCCGTTCATCCAGCTGGGCAACTCCGATGACGTCGAGCCGGGCCAGTGGGTGATCGCGGTGGGCAATCCGTTCGGCCTTGGCGGAACGGTCACGGCGGGCATCGTGTCGGCGCGCGGACGCGACATCGGCGAAGGCAATTACGACAACTTCATTCAGGTCGATGCGCCGATCAACCGCGGCAATTCGGGCGGGCCGCTGTTCACGCAGGACGGCAAGGTGGTGGGTGTGAACACCGCGATCATCTCGCCGTCGGGCGGGTCGATCGGGATCGGGTTCGCGATCCCGTCCAACCTGGTACGCAACATCGTCGACCAGATCGAGACGACGGGCCATGTGACGCGCGGCTATCTTGGAGTGGAGGCGCAGCCGGTGACGGCGGCGATGGCCAAGGCGCTGTCACTGCCGAACGGCAGCGGCGACGATCGCGGTGCACTGATCGCGAGCATTCAGGACGGAAGTCCGGCGAGCCGCTCGCCGCTCAAGCCCGGCGACGTGATCACGGCCGTGAACGGGCAGCATGTGGGCTCGCCACGCGAGCTCGCGATCGACATCGCCGGGGTCAAGCCGGAGAGCAACGTGCACATCGATTACGTGCGCAACGGGCACTCGGACACGACGGACGTGACGATTGCGAAGCTTGGCAGCAACGCGAGCAGCGGCGTGCAACAGGCGGGGCAGAGCTTCGGGCTGACGCTGGCGCCGCTGACGTCCGACCTGCGTCAGCAGCTCGGGATGGACGAGGGTGCGCATGGCGCGGTGGTCAAGGAGATCACTCCGGGGTCGCAGGCCGACCAGGCCGGTCTGCAGGCGGGGGACGTGATCGTGGGCGTGGGCAATCAGGCGATCGCTTCACCGGCGCAGGCGGCGGGCGCGCTGCACAAGGCGATGCAAAGCGGGTCGACGATCGCGATGCGGATCGTGCGCGATGGGCAGATGCTGTTCGTGGCGGTGTCGCCGCCCGCGGGAAATGGCGGCGGGGATGGTGGGGACGACGGAAACGGGTTGTCTGTAGGTCAGAGCTGCAGTCAGGCGGGTC
>CAXUIA010000272.1:0-212 GCA_964250835.1 uncultured Acetobacteraceae bacterium
GCGTCAACATCATCGACACGCCGGGCCACGCCGATTTCGGTGGCGAGGTCGAGCGGATCCTCAACATGGTCGATGGCGCGATCGTGCTCGTCGACGCCGCCGAAGGCGTGCTGCCGCAGACGAAGTTCGTCGTCGGCAAGGCGCTCGCGCGCGGGATCCGCCCCATTGTCGTCGTCAACAAGGTCGACCGTCAGGACGCCCGCCCAGACGAG
>CAXUIA010000272.1:222-3728 GCA_964250835.1 uncultured Acetobacteraceae bacterium
GCGCCCCCCCCCCCCCCCCGCGGCCCCCCCGGGGGTGTTCGCTGTGGGGGGGGCGCTCGGCGCCGACGACGACCAACTCGACTTTCCGATGCTCTATGCGTCCGGCCGACAGGGCTGGGCCGACGAGGTTCTCGAAGGGGCCCGCAAGGACCTCGCGCCCATGTTCGACCTCGTGCTCCGCCATGTCCCGCCGCCGACGGTCGATCACGACGCGCCGTTCGCGATGATCGCCTCCATTCTCGACTACGACAACTTCTTGGGCCGCGTGCTCACCGGCCGCGTCGAGCAGGGCCGTGCGCGGCTCAACATGCCCGTCCGCGTGTTGCGTTCGGACGGATCCACCGTCGAGACCGGCCGCCTGACCAAGCTGATGGGTTTTCGCGGCCTCGACCGCGTCACCGTGGACGACGTTGAGGCGGGCGACATCATTGCGGTCGCGGGTCTCACCGACGCCACCATCCCCGACACCATCGGCGCTCCCGACCTCACCGGCCCGCTGCCCGCAACGCCCGTCGACCCGCCCACGCTCGCCATGACGTTCCGGATCAATGACGGCCCGCTCGGCGGCCGCGAAGGCAAGAAGGTCACCTCCCGCCAGATCCGCGACCGTCTGTTCCGTGAAACGGAGGGCAACGTCGCCATCAAGATCACCGAAAGCCAGGAAAGCGAGGCATTCGAGGTTGCCGGCCGCGGCGAACTCCAGCTCGGCGTGCTGATCGAGACCATGCGGCGCGAGGGCTTCGAGCTCACCATCGGCCGCCCCCGTGTGCTGACCCGCACCAACGCCGAAACCGGCGAGCGCGAGGAGCCGTTCGAGGAGTGCCTGATCGACGTCGACGAGCCCTACTCCGGCGTCGTGGTCGAAAAGATGAGCCTGCGAAAAGGCCAGATGCAGGACATGCGTCCTTCCGGCGGCGGCAAACTGCGGCTCACCTTCCACATCCCGTCGCGCGGCCTGATCGGCTATCACGGCGAGTTCCTGACCGACACGCGCGGCACCGGCATCATGAACCGCCTCTTCGCCGGCTATCAGCCCTGGGCCGGTCCGATCGAGGGCCGGCGCAACGGCTCGCTCATCAGCTCGGAAAATGGCGAGGCGATCCAGTATTCACTGTTTTCGCTGCAGGAGCGCGGCACGCTCTTCGTCGATCCCGGCGACAAGGTCTATGTCGGCATGATCTTGGGCGAGCACAGCCGCGCCAACGATCTCGACGTCAATCCGATCAAGGAAAAAAAGCTCACCAACATCCGCGCCGCCGGCAAGGACGAAGCGCTTCTGCTTATTCCGCCACGCCGGATGAGCCTGGAGCAGGCGATCGCCTACATCGAGGACGACGAACTCGTCGAGGTCACGCCGAGCGCAATCCGCCTGCGCAAGCGCTATCTTGACCCGCACGAGCGCAAGCGGGCTGACCGTCGCGCGGAGACTGCGGCCGCTTGAACGCCAAACCGTGACTTTTCCGCGACTTGGGCCCAGCATTTCGGCGCGGGCCTGAGAAAAGCCGCCGCCACAGTTCCGATGCGATTCTGTTGTTTGTATGGTCCGGCCGCGCCGACCTCCACGCCATGCCGGACGCGGAGCGAGCGCGGCGTTCCTTGCTACACCCGGAGACCAAAATGACCTCGATGACCCGCCTTTCGGCCGCACTGCTTACCGGCGCTCTGCTGGCCGGCTCGGCCACCGCGTTCGCCCAGACCACACCGTCAACGCCTCCCGCCACCACCACGACGCCCGCGACCACGACCCCGCCGGCCGCAACCACGCCCGCTCCGTCCGACAACACGATGGCAGCGCCCAAAAAGACCCACCACGTCAGGCACAGCCACAAGAAGAAGGCGCCGACCGCCGGCTGATCTCCGCCGCTTCGGAAGGTTCGGCAGCCCCGGACCTTCCGCCTACGGCCGGCAGCATGGCGCTGATGCTCCTGTTCGGCTTCGCATCCGGCCTGCCGCTGTTCCTGACCAACTTTACGCTCCAGCAATGGCTCTCCGAGAGCCACGTGTCGCTGCGAGCCATCGGCGCCACCGCCCTGATCGGCCTTCCCTACACGCTCAAGTTTCTTTGGGCCCCGATCGCCGACCGCGTCGCACCCTTGGGCCTCGGCCGCCGCCGCGGCTGGCTCTTCGTCATCCAGCCGCTGCTCGCGCTCGCCATCGTCCGCCTCGGCTTTTCCAATCCGCCTCACGCCCTGCCGACGATTGCCGCAGCGGCGCTCGCGGTCGCTTTCCTCTCGGCAAGCCAGGACATCGTCATCGACGCCTGGCGGATCGAGAGCTTTCCCGCCCGCCAGCAGGGGGAAGCGCTCGCCCGCTACGTCTGGGGCTACCGTATCGCCATCCTCGTCTCGCAAGCCGGCGCGATCTGGCTTTCCACCCGCCTCGGCTGGCATGGCGCCTACGCCGTCATGGCAGCACTCGTTCTGCTCGGCCTGATCCCCACGTTGCTCGCCCGCGAACCCGTCCAAACCAACCCGATCGCGCGCGGCCTGCGCGGTGCCGTCCTGGAACCCCTGTCGGATTTTCTCGCCCGGCCGAACGCCGCGCCGATCCTCGCCTTTGTCTTGCTTTTCCAGCTCGGCACTGCGTTGGCCGACAATCTCGCCGCACCCTTCTCCCACTCGCTCGGCTTCGACCGCGCCGCCATCGCGCTCGCGAGCGGACTGCCCGCGCTCGCCGGCGCCGCACTCGGCGTCTTCGCCGGCGGCCGCCTGGTCCGCGGTCTCGGCAACCGCCGCGCCCTGCTGATCTGCGCTCTCATCCAGATGGTCTCGCTCCTGCTCTACGTCCTTCTCATCCGAACCGGCGCCGACCGGACCATCCTCATCGCCAAGGTCACGCTCGAAGCTTTCGCCGAAGGCATGGCGAGTGCCGCCTTCCTCGCCTACCTGTCCGGCCTGTGCACGGCCGCCTACACCGCCACGCAATACGCCCTGCTGTCCTCGCTCGCTCCGCTTCCCTGGCGAACGCTCGCCGGCGCCTCGGGCGCGATCGCGGCGGAACTCGGCTGGACCGGCTACTTCGCCCTGAGCGCCGCCGCGTGCCTGCCTGCGATCCTCATCCTGCTTTGGCTGCGTCGTGCCGAGCCGGTGGCCGCCACGCTGGTCAGAAACTGAAGACGCGGCAACAATCCACATCCCGTTTGACGAAAGGCGGCCATGCATCCTGCCACCATCGCGGCCCTCGCCGCCGCCGCGAGCCAGCTCATCTCTGTCCTCATCTGGCCCTGCCTGATCATCTACGTGCTTCGCCGATTCAACCCGCAGATCACCGACTTCCTTTCCAATCTCAGCGCAATCTCGCTCCGCGGCGCAGGCTTCGAAGCAACTGCCACACGACGCAACCAGGCCGCGGCAGCCCTCGCCGCCGCCTCCGTCAGTTGGCCCACCGAAGACAACGCCCCACACGCGGTCGCCAATGCTGCCCGCCTCGCCGTCAGAACCGTCGGCGATCTCAGCCAGGCCGCCCTGCGCAAGATCGCCAGCGCCCAGATCCTCTGGGTCGACGAC
>CAXUIA010000273.1:0-3725 GCA_964250835.1 uncultured Acetobacteraceae bacterium
GCGACGACGTCGATTCCCATCTCCAAGCATTCGAGGCCGATCAAAGCACCGCTCGCGAAAGCGGCCTTGGTCGCGTCGTGAGAGGCGCTGATGGCGGCCGCCGACGGGTGGACGCGCCAGTGCGGCGGGCGGAGACGGGCAACGCGGCCGCCCTCCTGGTCGACCATCACGATGGCTCTCTCGGGCAGGGTGGCGTGGAGGTCGGCGACAAGGTGGGCGAGCTGCGGCTTGGATTCGACATTGCGGGCGAAGAGGATGATCCCGACGGGCGGGCTGTCGCGCAGCAGTGCGCGCTCGTTGGCGTCCAGTGTGGTTCCGGCCAGGCCGAGAATGGCCGGACGCATGTCAGAAGGCCGCGATGGTGCAGGCGGCACCCGCCGCGCGCGAGCGCTCGCAGAAGCCGGTGGCGGAGGCGACGTTCTCGAAGCCACCGGTCCGGAGACGGTAGAACGTCTTCCCGTCGCGGGAGGCCGCGAGGATGACGGGCTTGCGGCCGGCAAACAGAGTGGGGTCCTTGCGGGTCAGGCGGGTCCATTCGGCTTGGGCGGCCGCTTCGGAGTCGAGTGCGGCGAGTTGGACTTCGACGTGACCGATCCCGGTCTGTGCGGCACGCGGCGTTGCGGCTGGCGGTGACACGGCTGGCACCGGCACCGCCGGAGCGATGGCAGTTGAAGCTGTGGGATCGGGCAGCTTGGCAACAGGCGCCGTTGCTGTGTCTCGCGGCGCGGCGAGGGGCGCCGGCGCCGGATGCGCGGATGAAGGAATGTCGGTTGCGGCAGCGTCCTTGGTGGCGCGGTCGAGTTCGGCCTGCAGCGCTTGCGGGTCGGGCTTTTCGGGCGCAGGTGCGAGAGCGGTCGTGCCGGCGTCAGCCGTGGACGGCGGCGGGTCGCCACCCATCAGCTGCATGCCGCCGGGATGGGCGGGCTTGACGCGCTCGGGACCGGCGGGCGGCTCGAAGACGGGAATGGTGCCGGTGCGATGGCCGGAAAGGGACCAGCCACCGACGAGTGCGAGGAGCACGACGGCGATGCCTCCCGCCACGATCGAGAGACGCTTGGTGGCAGGATCGATGCCGCCTCGGCTTGGACGGTAGACGGGCTCTTCGCGGGCTGGCTCGGACGGCATGTCGGGTGGGCTACTCCAAGGTCATCTCATCTCCTCGACGGGGGTGACGCCGAGGACGGCAAAACCGGATCTGATCGTGATCGCCGTCGCCTCGACGAGTGCGAGGCGCGCGATGGTTGGACCGGGCCGGTCGGCCTGAAGGAAGCGCAGCGTCGCATCGGCGTTGCCGCGGTTCCAGAGGGCATGAAAATCGGCAGCCAGATCAGCGAGATAGAAGGCGACGCGATGCGGCTCGCGCGCGGCGGCAGCGCCGGCGACGAGTCGCGGCCAGGCGGCCAATCGCCGGATCAGCGCGAGTTCAGCCTCCTCCGTGAGCGGGGAAAGGTCGGCGTTGCTCAGGCTGGCCGGTGTCACGGCGTTGTCGCCGAACATGGCGGCGGCGGCGCGCAGAACTGAGCGGCAGCGGGCGTGGGCGTATTGCGGATAGTAGACCGGGTTGTCGCGCGTCTGGGCGACGACGAGGTCGAGATCAAACTCCATCTGCGCGTCGGGCTTGCGGGTGAGCATCGTGAAGCGCACGGCGTCGGGCCCGACCTCGTCGATCAGGTCGCGCATGGCGATGTAGGTGCCGGCGCGCTTGCTCATGCGCACCGGCTGGCCACCGCGGACAATGTGGACAATCTGGCAGAACAGGACTTCGAGACTGACAGCGCCGTCGGTGAGCGCGCGGACAGCGGCCTTCATGCGTGGCGCGTAACCGCCATGGTCGGCGCCGAGCACGTCGATGAGGATGTCGGCGCCGCGCGCAATCTTGTCGGCGTGGTAGCCGATGTCGTTTGCGAAATAGGTGTTGGAGCCGTCTGACTTGCGCAGCGGCCGGTCGACGTCGTCGCCGAACGCGGAGGCGCGGAAGAGGGTCTGCGGACGGGGTTCCCAGTCGTCGGGGAGCTTGCCCTTGGGCGGTTCCAGGACGCCTTCGTAGAGAAGGGCGCGTTCGTCGAGCTCGGCGATGGCGCGCTCAACCGCGCCCCCGTCGAACAGCGCGCGCTCGGAGGTGAAGACGTCGTGGTGCACGCCAAGTGCCGAGAGATCCTCGCGTATGGCTTCCATCATGGCAGCGAGTGCTGCGGCGCGTACGGTCTCAAGCCATAGCTCGGGGGCGGCGATGGCGTGATTGGGTGCGAGCGCGTCGCCGTGTGTGGCGGCGAGGCGTTCACCGACCGGGATCAGGTAGTCGCCGCGATATTGGAGGCCGCCTGGAACGCAGGCCGCGAATTCTTCCTCGGTCAGCGTCGTGCCGAGCACCTGGAGGTAGCGCCAGTACGTTGCCCACGCGAGCGCGATCACCTGGTTGCCGGCGTCGTTGACGTAATACTCGCGGGTGACCACGAAACCGGCCTTGGCAAGGAGGTTGGCGAGCGCGTCGCCCACGACCGCGCCGCGGCAATGGCCGACATGGACCGGGCCGGTCGGGTTGGTGGACACGTACTCGACGTTGATCCGCCTGCCCTCCCCCAGCGTGCCGTCGCCGTAGGTCTCGCCAGCCCTCAGGATCGGCGGCAGGCAGGATTGCAGTGCGGCGGCGTCCAAGCGGATATTGACAAAGCCGGGCCCGGCGGGCTCGGCGGACATGCCGTAACGTTCGGTAAGAACGGCGGCGAGACTTTGCGCGAGTTCACGCGACCTGACATTGGCAGGCTTGGCGGCGACCATGGCGGCGTTGGTGACAAGATCGCCATGCTGGGGATCTCGCGATGGAGTGACCTCCACGCGGGCCAGGGTCTCACCCGGAAGAACGGCGATGGTGGCGAGTGCCTCGAGCACGCGTTCTCGCCATTGGACGAAGAGGTCGGTCATGTTCTGGCATTAGTGCGGGGTGGCGTGTCTGGCCAGTCCGTACGTCGGAGAAGTTTACAAACGCCAAAACCCGTACGAGGTAAGACGTTGAGGAAGCACGGTTCTCGTTACGGCACGTTACTTGCTGTTAGGTCGAGGCGGTGTTGAGAGATGCCGGTCTTTTTGGAGGCAAGATTGCCGAACGCCCGCACTGCCCTCACCGCATGCGCCGCGGCTTTGACACTCCTTTGCTGTCAGCAAGCGCACGCGGGGATCATCTCGCAGGGTCCGTTCACGCTCGATCTCGGCACGTTGTCATCTCGTGACATGAACGGCATCTCCTTTGAGCTGAGCGAGACGGGTTTGACGGCCCGTGAGACGTCGCTCATCGAACTTTCGCTCGGGCCGTGGGTCAGCGCCCCGATTGTTATCAACGACGCGACGCTTGCTTTAAGGGACGGGGCTGTCGGCGGGACTTTTTCTCTATTTGGCACGCTCACTTTCAATGAGGCGCCTTTAAGTGTCGTGATCGCCGAGCCGGCCGGCTTACTGGTGATGGCGGCTGGACTGGCTGGGCTGGCGATGGTTCGCCGGAGACGCTGAAGGTTACGCGTCGTGCGGCAGGATATGGGGATCGGTGTGGATCTTCGCCTGCGTTTCGGTGTCGCGAACGAGCCAGTAGACGAGGCCAAGCGCCAGGATGGAAGCGGCGACTGCAATTGATTCGAGAACGTCGGCCTTCTGCAGGTCGAGGATGATCACTTTGCGTACCGTCGCCAGCATTCCGATCAGGATGATCGAGCGGATGCGTATGACGCTGGTCT
>CAXUIA010000274.1:0-3725 GCA_964250835.1 uncultured Acetobacteraceae bacterium
CCGAGGGCCGCGGCCGCGCGCGTGCGCAACGCCTCCGCCGCGCGCGCACCGACACGATGGCGAAACTGCTGCCCAACCCTGCCGATCGTGCGCTCTATCAGCCCAAACCCGCCCAGGAACTCCGCTCGGGCGACATGGTGCTCGTCGAGATCAACGACCTGATCCCGTCGGACGGCGAGATCGTCGAAGGCATCGCCAGCGTCAACGAAAGCGCGATCACCGGCGAATCCGCCCCCGTCATCCGCGAGGCCGGCGGCGACCGCAGTGCAGTGACCGGCGGAACCCTTGTCGTGTCCGACTGGATCGTCGTCCGCATCACCGCCGATCCAGGCTCGACCTTTATCGACCGCATGATCAAGCTCGTTGAGGGCGCCGAGCGCCGCAAGACGCCCAACGAGATCGCGCTCGACATCCTGCTCGCCGGCCTGACCCTCCTACTCGTCCACGTTCCTCGCGATCCCGGTCCTGGCCGCCCTCTTCGTCACCCTTATCCCCACCACCATCGGTGGCCTGCTCTCGGCCATTGGCATCGCCGGCATGGATCGCCTGATCCGCTTCAACGTGGTCGCAACCTCCGGGCGCGCCGTCGAGGCGGCCGGCGACGTCGACGCGCTCCTGCTGGACAAGACCGGCACCATCACCTTCGGCAACCGGTTGGCGGCCTGCTTCTCGCCCGTCCCGGGGGTCGGCGAGCAGGAAGTGGCGCAAGCCGCCGCCCTCGCCTCGCTCGGCGACGATACCCCCGAGGGCCGCTCGATCCTGGCACTCGCGCGCGAGAAATACAGCATCATCCTCGACCGGCCCGCGAACGCGAACATCATCCCGTTCAGCGCCAGCACACGTCTCTCCGGCCTCGACTATGACGGCCACGTCATCCGCAAGGGCGCCGTCGACCAGGTCCTCGCACTCACCGGCAACGTCGGTCCCAATCCGACCTTCAGCCAGGCCGTCGACCGCATCGCGCGCGCCGGCTCAACCCCGCTCGCGGTCGCGTCGAACGGCCGCCTGCTCGGCGCCATCGAGCTCAAGGATGTCGTCAAGCCAGGCATCCGCGAGCGCTTCGCCGAACTCCGCAACATGGGCATACGCACCGTCATGGTGACCGGCGACAACCGCGTCACCGCGGCCGCCATCGCCACCGAAGCCGGCGTCGACGACTTCATCGCCGAAGCCACACCTCAGGACAAACTCAGCTACATCCGCAAAGCGCAGGCCGAGGGCCGCCTCGTCGCCATGTGCGGCGACGGCACCAATGACGCCCCTGCCCTCGCGCAGGCCGACGTCGGTGTCGCCATGCAGACCGGCACCCAGGCCGCGCGCGAAGCCGGCAACATGGTCGATCTCGACAGCGACCCCACCAAGCTCATCGAGATCGTCGAGATCGGCAAGCAGCTGCTCATCACCCGAGGCTCGCTCACCACCTTCTCGATCGCCAACGACGTCTCGAAATATTTTGCGATCCTGCCTGCGATCTTCGTCACCTCCTACCCGCAGCTCCAGGCGCTCAACATTATGCGCCTCTCCACCCCGGAGAGTGCGATCATGTCGGCCGTCATCTTCAACGCGCTGATCATCGTGGTTCTCGTCCCGCTCGCACTGCGCGGCGTGACCTTCCGCGCCATCGGTGCCGCCGCCCTGCTCCGCCGCAACCTGCTCATCTACGGCGTCGGCGGCCTGATCGCGCCCTTCATCGGCATCAAGTCTATCTATCTCGTTCTCAGCGACCTACACATCTTTGTCTGAGGCATCACCATGCTCGCTTTCATGCGCCCGACGCTCGCACTCCTCGTCGGCTTCACTCTCATCTTCGGCTTCGCCTTCCCGCTTCTCTTCGTGGGCATCGGCCAGGTCGCCTTTCCGAGCCAGGCCAACGGCAGCATGATCATCGTCGCCGGCAAGCCCGTCGGCTCTGCCCTGATCGGCCAGAACTTCACCAAGCCGATCTATTTCCACAGCCGCCCTTCGGCTGAGACCGGCACCGACGCCAAGGGCAAGACCGTCCCGACCCCGTACGACGCGAGCGAGTCCTCCGCGTCCAACCTCGCGCCCACCAGTGCTGCCCTGCATGACCGCGTCAAAGGCGACGTCGCCACCTACGGCGGCACCAACGTCCCGGGCGACGCCGTCACGACCTCCGGCTCCGGCCTCGACCCCGACATCTCTCCCGAGAACGCCGCCCGGCAGGCCGCCGGCGTCGCCGCCGCCCGCCACGTGTCCGTCGACCGGGTTGATACCATCATCGCCGACAACACCACCGGCCGCCTGCTCGGCATCTTCGGCGAGCCCCGGGTCAACGTCCTCGAGCTCAATCTGGCTCTCGATAAACAACTGACGGCAAAATAAGCGGGCATCATGCGAAGCATGTCTTCGCCGTGTCATGCGAAGCATGTCTTCGCCGTGTCATGCGAAGCACGTCTTCGACATGACCCGCACCCGCCAAGGGGCGCAGCCTCTTGGATCTCATGACTAGAGGCAAACCACTTGGACTCCCGTGACCCGCCCTCGCCCTGGCTCGACCAGGTGCGGCAGTTCCCCGTTCTCCACCGCCGGCGCAACAACCTTCCCATCGCCGGCGCACTACTTGCCGTCCTCGCCCTCGCCCTGCTCTCCCAATCGATCTACACGATCGAGCCGACCGAGCTCGCCTTCACGCGAACCTTTGGCCGCGTCGACGAGAACCCGGCCAACCCCGTGGGTCCGGGCGTGCATCTAAAATGGCCGTTTTTCACCGATGTCGATCGCATCCAGGTCAGCACCGACACCGTAAGCCCGCCCGGCGACCTGCGCGTGCTGAGCCATGACGGCCAGGTCATCATGCTCGGCGTCTCCATCACCCGGCGCATCCCGCCCGATGCCGTCTACAATCTCCTCTACAACACCGGCGGCGTCGGCAACGTCGACATCGACCGCAACATCTTCGCCATCGTCGCCGACCGCACCATGACCATCTTCGGCCGCGAAGACGTCCTCAACATCGCTCAGGAGCGCGAGCGCGTCATCGGACTGATGCGTACCGTGATCGCGACCGACCTCCGACGTCTGTTCGGCGTCGAGCTGATCGACCTGCAGATCACCGGTCTGCGCTTCAGTCCCGAATACGAGCAGGCCGTCAACGAGAACACGCTCGCCAAGACCAACGCCTACCGCGCCGAGCAAGTCCTCAAGCAACGGCAAGTCGAAGCCGAACAGGCGTCCGCCGTCGCCAAAGGCCAGGCCGACGCCGCCATCGAACATGCCCGCGGCGAGAGCCAGAGCGTGCTCCTCAACGCCACCGCTTCCGCCAAGGCGACCGAAATCCAGGCCACCGCCGACGCGCAGGCCATCAAGGTCCGCGTGGAAGCTGCCGGCGGCGTCGACGGCTATTCCCGCATCATGGCCGCCGAAACACTCAAGCGCTGGAATGGCCAGCCGCCGCAAACCGTCCTCGGCGGCACGTCGTCACCGCTGCCGTTCCTGCAGCTCAACCGGTAGTTCCTACGCTCTGGCAACGATCTTGCATCGTTATTGCTTGTTTCAGTGCGCCCAAAAGCAAGCGATTTATCATTTCACGGAGTGCCCAAAGTGCAGATCGTCCGTTCGCATGTCGGTTTTGGCGGCGTTACTCTCGGGCTGCTGACGTTTGCAGCCGCCTCCCACGCTCAGACCGCCGCACCGCCCGTGGGCGTTCCCGCCCAGAACACCACCCAGTCCGGATCCGCGCCCACCCCCACGGTCAAGTCATCGAC